>JADGNP010000037.1 GCA_017883425.1 Candidatus Sulfotelmatobacter sp.
GTGTCGAAGCCTAAAGGTGGAAGGCCACGCACATCGGACCGCGCTTGCCTCAAGGGCGTGTTGTTCGTACTGCGAAGCGGGATTCCTTGGCGGATGCTGCCGCAGGAGATGAACTGCGGTTCGGGAATGACCTGCTGGCGGCGGTTACGTGACTGGCAGGATGCAGGCATCTGGCAATTGATCCACTTCTCGTTGCTGGACTGGCTGGCGCGCTACGGCCAGATTGAATGGTCGCGGGCGGTCGTAGACAGCTGTTCCGTGCGAGCTGTTTTTGGGGGCCTCAGACAGGCCCTAATCCCACCGATCGAGCCAAACTCGGCAGCAAGCGTCATCTGATTTGCGACGGACGGGGAGTTCCGCTGGCTATTCAGCTCACCGGGGCTAACCGTAACGACTCACGGCAAGCATTGGCGCTCGTTGATGCCATTCCATTCTTACAGGGAGAACGAGGACGTCCGCGCCATCGTCCTGATTGCGTGTTAGGAGATCGTGGTTATGATGCGGAGGCGATCCGCCAAGGCTTGCGTGTCCGCCACATCGTGCCTTGGCTAGCGAAGCGCAACACCGAGCATGGTAGCGGACTAGGTCGATGGCGGTGGGTCGTGGAACGAACTTTCGCTTGGCTGAACCAATTCCGCCGCCTGCGCGTTCGCTACGAGAAACGAGCTGACATCCACGAAGCATTCCTGGCTTTGGCTTGCATTATGATCTGCTGGAGATTTCTGCGTGGCTAGAAATCCCCCAGCTTGCTTCTGCGGCACGGGCCGACGGGAAGGAATCCTGTCCGGCTACTCTTATAGTCAATCAAACAGCCCTGTTCCGCTTGCAGCTCGATGTCAGCAACTTCTTCTTTGACGTAGCTCTGGAACCCGCTCAAGGACAATTCGCCGTAGTCGTGCGGCCGGCAAAGCGCGCTTCGATCCATGCAATCTGGTCCCTCACGGAGTCGCCCATCACGCGTCCTGGGTCGAGACTAGGATATCGTTGCCACTGAATCAAATCTCCCTGTTTGCACATACGGGCAATCTCTTGGGCAGTCATCATCGCCGGGATCGCTTGATCGGCATCCCCGCTGATTACCATCATTGGACCGTACGCACGCGTCTGCGCGAGACTGTTCCGCACGAAGTACTGACGGACGAATTGATTGTCGTCCCATCCTGGCTTTACGGTTTCAGCAGGTGACAACTCAGCGGTCGTGCCTGCGTCCCAGCACGTCTGCGCGAGGTGGTGATAGAGCGCAAGCGCTTTTCCCGACAGCATGTCGGTGACCTGAAACTGCGGATAAACCGTCTTGACCCCATAAGCCAGGGACGTGAGCATGAGGCTGGAAGAACCCGGAGCCGCGTGTTCAAAGATCTCTTTTGCGCCAGCAAGACCTGAAATCACGATGCTGCCGAGGTATCCTGGATCGCGAATCTCGGTCTCCTTTTCCGCGACCGCCACGGTCGCCAAACTACCCTCAATCTCCCCCATGACAATCCATCTCGCGCCCAGTTGTGGCACTGCGGCGCGGGCCGCCGGAATGGAAGCGATGAGATCGGTCGCGTTGGACGGACCATCCAAGAATGCATTCCGGAAGTTTGTTCCCAGTCCCGTGTAGTCTGTTGCGACCACAGCGTACCCAAGGTTCACATACATCGCAAAGAACGGACCGTGCCCTACATTCCTCATTAGCGAGGGAGCACAGGAACGGGCGACGCCGATGGCACCGTGGGCCCACGCAATGACGGGCCAGCCCCCAGCAGGCGGATTTTTTCCGTAGGGAATCAGAACGACCCCCGACGTCGCCACATCTTCCCCGGCGGCGGAACGCGAGTGGTACAGAATGCGAACGGCAGATACGGAAAGAGGGAGCTCGTATTCCTCGAACGATTCCGAGCGGATCAGCTCTCCTGGTTTGCCGGCGGGCAGAGGATGCGGAGTGTCATAGAACTTTGTGACGGGCAGTGCGCGCAGGATCTCCGAGCGTTTCCCCGGTGCCGGCGTTTGGACTTGGGTGAAAGCTGTTCCGGCTGTGAGCAGGGTCGCCGCGGTCATACCAACAGCCATGGTTACGCGGAGCATCCCTGCGCTTAGGAATGGGAAAACAGCGAATGATGATTTTCGGTGAGACACAATTTGAAAGGCCGCATGGCAACCGCTAACTTCATTACTTCTTCGAGGCAACCATGATCGCAAGAACCACAGGCAGATAGAGCACGGAGGCATGAAGGAGACGGCTGGCCAGGACCTTCGAGCTCGATGCCGCCAGCTTGCCTGCGTGATAAAGCAGGAACGCTCCTGCCACGCCCATACCAGCCCCATACAGCAAGCCAGCACGATCCACTAGCGGCAACATTGTGACGAGCACCAGGAGCACGGAAAAACCGACAATCTCCGCGCGAGTAAAGCGCGCGTCCTGATCGAACGCGGGCAGCATGCGATACCCAGCCCGGCTGTAGTCGTCGCGATACATCAGCGCGATTGCCAGGAAATGAGGAAACTGCCAAAGAAAGAGAATGGCGAAGAGAAACCAGGCTTGCCGGTTGATGGTTGCGGAAGCCCCCGCCCACCCAATCAGCGTAGGCATGGCACCCGGGAAAGCGCCCAGCAGCGTGCAGAGCGGCGTCTTGCGCTTGAGTGGGGTATAGACGAGCAGATAGGAGAGCAAAGTCGAAACCGCCAGCAGGGCTGACAGCGCGTTGACTGCGACCAGCAGATAGAGACCTCCCGCGACGCTCAGCAGAAGGCCGAACACCAACGCCTCGCGGGCCGTGAGCCTGCCTGAAGGCAGCGGACGAGAGGCAGTGCGGCGCATCTGACCGTCCCACACACGTTCCATCCATTGATTCAATGTTGCCGTGCCGCTGGCGACAAGTAGCGTTCCGAGGAGCGTGTTCAGCAGGCCGGCAATCCGGAACGGGCCACGGGAGGCCAGATAATAACCGGCGGACGTAGTCATCAGGATCAGCAGGTTCACTTCGGGCTTCGTCAGGGTGTAGTAGTCCCGGAGTTTCGACTTGAGCATCTGCAGGGAAAGCGGATTAGGCATTGGGTGAGTGGTCGCCATTTTACCAGTCTTGGTCCGATTGGTCGCGATCCTCGGTCCGCCTGACCTGATTGCGCTTTTGGTAAACAACAAAAATCATACCGACGGATCCGAGGGTGGGAGGAATGATAAGGATCAGGATCCCGCTTTTCAACGCCTGAATCATTCGAGAGCCCGACGAAGCCGCTTGCGTGTAACAGAGCGAGCAGCTTTGAGAAAAAGCCGGCACCGCCGTCAGCAGGGCCAGGAATACGAACGCGAGACCGACGTAGGCGAGTGCCTTCCTCATTTTCTCCTTCAACAAACGCGTCAAGTTCTTGTCCTACTTTGCCCAGGGCGCACCGGCCGAGATCCGGAAGCTGTCGGTCCAGCCGTATTGCATTGCCAATAGCACAAAGACGGTAAAAATCACGACAAACCACAACAGGCCGCGATTTTCCGCCAGATGCATGAAGAAAAGCAACGCCAACCCGGCTTCCACGACCGCAACGATCAGCATGCGCACAAACATCTGCGATCCGTCGATGCTCTGATAGGCAATGACGAACTGTAGGGCTGCCAGAGCCAGTATGCAAAGGTAGACGACCAGGTCCTTCTTCATTCCACTGCTGTTCTGCGTTTCGCTCGTCATGGTGATTTGCTCCGCCTCTCCGTGTCAGTGGGCTAGATTCAAGAGGTACACCAATGGCACCACGAACATCCAAACCATATCCACGAAGTGCCAGTAGAGGCCGAGGATTTCAAGGTCATCTGCATTGTAACGGCCGCTCTTGTAGCGCAATCCCACCGCAATCAGCGCGATGACTCCGCACAGAACGTGCGTGAGATGCAAGCCGGTAATGCTATAGAACGCCGAACCGAACAGCGCAGTTCCCCAGGGATTCTTAAAGAGCGTCATGCCTTCATCGATGAGTGCCAGCCACTCCCGGATGTGCAGCAGGGCGAAAAGAATGCCGGCGGCCGCGGTCAGCAGAGTCCAGCGGAGGGCTCCGGATTTGTCGCCCGCCCTCGCGGCACGGACTCCCATGAGCATGGTCAAGCTGCTGGTGACCAGGATGAGCGTCATCACAGCTAAATTGGTAATGCCGTGGAACGGCCTCGGCCAGTTGGGGGTGGCATTGCGGACAAATCCATAGGCCACCAGGCAGGCGGCAAAAGTCGCTGTGTCGGCGATGATGAACAGCCACATCGCCATTTTTTTTGCGGGAACCGAAAACGCGGGTTCTTCCATCAGGCCTGAGTGTGCTCCTATAGTCACTTCCGCTTGGCTCACGGTGCCTCCTCTCGAATGAGCATGCTAGAGCTTCATCCACAGCAACAACAGCAGATACACCCAAAGTGCGTCCATAAAGTGCCAGTAGTACGCGGTGGCGTCCAGCGTGCTTTTTCGCAGGATCGACTTATTCAGCCGGTGAATGACCCGGACCAACCCGCCCAGACCTCCCAGCACATGCAGGGCGTGTATCGCGGTGAACACGTAGAAGAATGAACTGTTGGGATTGGTGGCCAGATAAAGGCCCTGGGAACGCAACTGCACCCACGCCACGTACTGGCCAGCAACAAAAAGCAAGCCGAGGCACAGTGCGATGTACAGCCAGCGGGTTGGCCTGGCGGCGTGATTTTTCGGGCCGCCCATGAAGGTGCCCACGCGTCGGCGAGCCACCTCGAGCGCGAGGCTACTGGCGAAGAGCACGAGAGTGTTCAAGTAGAGGATTCGAGGCAGAGTAAGATGCCGCCAATCCAGCGCTGACCCCTGGCGAACGATCAAGGCGCTGGTGAACGCCGCGAAGCTCATTGTGATCGATGCCAGTACCACCCAGATTCCGGTCGACGCGGGTGGCGGCGAATAGTCCTTCACGGCAGGCAACTTGCCATCCGCCGGAACCATGTTCCGCCAGCCACCGTTGCCGGAGTTGCTTGCCAGGTGCGACGGATCACGTCGTTGTTCGATTGTCGGCGGTTCTACACTTGTCGCCATAAGACTACGAACTCCATTCCCAGGATCGCTGGACTAGCCTGCCGAACTAGGCCTCGTCATGTACACTCTTCACTTTTTCCGGCGAGGCTTGCATGACATAGTCGCCCACCGAGCTTTCCACCCCATACTGATAAGGATCGTGGTAAACCTCGGGAAGCTTGTCGCCAAAATTATTGTGCGGCGGCGGCGTGGTTGGAGTGCTCCATTCCAGGGAAGTCGCTTGCCACGGGTTGTCCGAAGCGGGCGCGCCCCGGAAGCGGCTATGGATCAGGTTGTACAGGAAGATGAGCTGTGCCGCCCCGGTTACCAACGCAGCCACGGTAATAAACTGGTGCAAAGGAATGAGATGTTGCATGTAATCGGGCGTAAACGCCTGGTAGCGGCGCACATTGCCTGCCATGCCCAGGTAATGGAATGGCATGAAAATTCCATAGGCACCGACAAAGCTGAGCCAGAAATGAACCTTTCCCAGGGTTTCGTTCATCATGCGGCCGAACATCTTGGGGAACCAGAAGTAGGTTCCGGCAAAAATTCCGAACATCGCCGCGACGCCCATCACCAGGTGGAAGTGCCCCACCACGAAGTAAGTCGCATGCAGCATGATGTCGGTCGAGGGCTGCGCCAGGAAGAAGCCGCTCACGCCTCCGCTGATGAACATCGAAATAAATCCCAAGCCAAAAAGCGAAGCCGCATTAATGCGCAACTTCGCGCCGTACAGGCTGCCCAGCCAGATCAGCACAAGAACCGTGGAGGGGATGGTGATCACCAAAGTGGGGAAAGAGAAGGCCAGCGACGAAACCGGATTCATCCCACTGACGAACATGTGATGCCCATAGACCATGTAGCTAAGGACTGCCAAAGCACCCATGGAGTAGACCAACACTCTGTGGCTGAGCATCGGTTTGCGCATGTTGGTAATCAGAATATGCGAGACAATCCCTATCCCGGGCACGATCGCGATATATACCTCAGGATGTCCGAAAAACCAGAAAAGGTGCTGCCAGAGGAGAGTCGATCCGCCGGAGTGTGGTTGCAGTTGGTCGTTAATGACAATATTGCTCGACACGAAAAAGCTGGTTCCCGCCACGTGGTCCAGGATGAGGAGGATACAGGCTGGCATCAACACGGCGAAAGCCGTAAGGCCCATGCAGGAAGTAATGAACCAGGCCCAGGCACTCAGCGGCAACCGCCACAGGCTCATGCCCCGGGTCCGCATATCCAGCGTCGTAGTGATGAAGTTCAAGGAGCCGAGCAACTGGCCAACGCAGAAGATGGCAATGGAAAGCGCCCAGAGAACCACACCTGTTCCTTCGCCGGGGCCGCCAACCTCTCCCACAGCGCTCAGCGGGGCGTACTGGGTCCAACCGCCGAGGGTGGGTCCCGTGCCAACGAAGAACGAAGACACCAGAACCAGGAAAGCCACGAACGTGACCCAGAACGACATCATGTTGAAGTGCGGAAAGGGCATGTCCTCGGCGCCGACCTGGATGGGCAAGAAATAATTGCCGAAGGCCGCGAACGGCGCCGTGGTGAGCACAAAAAAGACCATGATCGTGGCGTGCATGGTCATCAACTGCAGGTAGAACTCCGGCGTCATCACGTCTCCGGGAGCCCCGTTTTTCGTGAGCAAATGCAACCCCGGAATCGCAAAGTTGGTCCATCCCAGGTGGAGGCGCATCAACCAGGAAAGAAACATGCCAACCAGCGCGGCCGCTAGGCCCAGCCCGTAATATTGCTTCCCGATGACCTTATGGTCCAGGCTGAAAACGTGTTTCCGAATAAAGCTGGTCGGCGGAGCATGGTGTGCTGCGTGGCCGGGCGCTGACATATCGTGCATGAGTCACCTCGTGAGATCTCTCCGCCGCCGCGAGTGCGGACGGTCTTGCCTCACTGCATAGCCGCTTGCTTCTTCAGCCAATCGTCAAAGTCCTGCTGGGACATCACCGAGAGGTAGGCCTTCATGTTGTAATGGCCGAGGCCGCAAAGCTGCGTACATACGATCTCGTACCTCCCAACCTTGGTCGCAGTGAAATGCATAGAAAGGTCCAACCCAGGAACGAAATCCTGCTGCACCCGCAACTCCGGAACGAAAAACGAATGCCCAACATCCTTGGAGTGCATGAGCAAATGGATTTCCCGGTTCACCGGGATGGCCATTTGTGCGGTCACGATGTCGTCTTTCGAGTCCGGATCGTGGTCCGTGTCCAAACCGTAGAAGTTTTGGCTGGCTTCGCTGATGTGGTCGGGATGCATGGGACCAAACTTTCCGTCTGGGCCGGGGTAGCGGAAGTAGAAGGCGAATTGCCCTGCTTGAACTTGAATCGGCATGGCGTCCGCTGAGGGGGGAGTGAAATAGACGTTCGCCCAGGCCTTTACGCCGAAAACGCCCAGCGCCAGAACTTCCGTTCCCACCAGCAGGACAGCTGCCCATACCATGGCCTTAGCGCCGCCGGGGAAATTCTTCACCTTCTCGCCAGGCCGTGGATGGGAGAACTTCCAGATAAAGAATGCCAGGATGAACTGCGAAGCCAGGAACGAGATTCCTGCCTCCGCCATCGTCTCTGACATCTGCTCGTCAATCGGCGCGCCGTGAGTCGAGATATCTTCTGCCATCCACCACGTGTGCCGCAGGATAGGAATCGCGGAAAGGATCGCGATTGCGATGATGGTGACCGCAAAGAATTTCGCCATGATGCTTCGCCCTCCGGCCGGACTTTGCCATCCCGGCCTCCCCAGCTTGCTTCAAAGCCGCCGCAGGATTGTCCTGGGCGCTTCCCACCCAATCCGACTTCTTACTTCGCCTTAAAGGTAAGATCGGCAGTTCCCGGCTTGCCGGCGGCCACCGTCACTTTTTGCGTTTGCGTGCCATAGGTTTCCTGCCACGCGGTCACCGTGTAGTTTCCAGGGGGCACGTTGTTGATGGTGTAATTGCCGTTCTCATCGGTGGTTGCGTAGGGCCCTTTCACTACGACATACCAGCCGTTCATCCAGGGATGGATATTGCACTTTACCGGGATCACCTCCACAGCCTTCCAGCTCTTCTGGACCGGCGCAGCTCCCGGCGGCTGAGACTGGTTCCATGGGATATTGCCGGTCATCGGGTTGGGCAGTGGGTGGATGTTGTGGGTCGTCTGATCGCTGGTTACGACCTTGAAGTTCTGGCCCACATCCATCGCCAACACGTGGGGCGTATACATACAGTTCTTCTGATCGAATACCGGTACCGCCGTGGGTACTTCGGTCAGTGCATTGCCAGTCAAGCCCTCGGAGATATAGAGAACCACGTTCTGCAATCCTCCGTTCGCACCAACCGCGACGGTTTCGAGGTGGGCGGGAGAGTTCTCGTGGGCCTTAGAGCAGTAAGGGTCCTTCGACATGTCGATGCCCTTCATGTGCGGAGCTGCGCCGTCGAGTTTCACTGTCCCGGTAATCTTGCCTTCTCCCGCAGCGTTGACTTTCTGGCCCAGGATCAACGCACCACAACAGATGAGAACTACTGCCGATAGTACGGCCGCGAGATTGTATTGCTTCCTCATAGAAATCTCTCCTTAAAGAGTACGAAGTGGGTGAGCCTCGGGCGGCGTTTCGACCCTACTGTTGCCCCGCTGGGGCGTTTGGATCAACCGGCTTCAGGCCAAGTCGTGTCGCCATAGCCTTTTCTTTGCTGGGCTGAGACATCAGCGTCCGCAGATAGAACACCAAATCCCAGGCCTCATCGGGCTTAATGTTGTCGGCAAAAGATGGCATGGGAGTGCCGTCTAAGCCGGTCATGAAAATCCTGTAAATATCGCGATCGGTATCGCCGCATTTTAGCCCAGCCCCCTCGGTAAAGTTGAAGGCAGCGATCGGCCGGCCGAGATCATCGGTGAGGGTCGCGGCGGAGGGACCATTGGCTTGACCTAGTACGCCGTGGCACTTCCAGCACTGCACCCTAGCGTATACATCGCGCCCCGCTTTGATGCGGTCGGCGGTGACTTCCGGTTCGGGAGGAATCTCAATCGGGGTTCCCGGTTTCTCGTTGACCCACCGGGGAGAGAAGTGCTTCACCCAAGCTACGAGGTCGGCGCGCTGCTCCTTTGTGAAGGTGCTCCATTGCGGCATGTTGGAACGGTCGAGACCGCGAGCGATGGTGTCGAAAAGATCCTGGTCAGTCGGCAAAGTTCCAGTCGGAGTGGAGCGGCACTTAAATATGCCCAACTGAAAATCGCGGGGCTTGGGGTCAACCCAGGGAAAATTTTCGCCATTCCCGTCGCCCAAATCGCCATGACAACCGGTGCAATAGCGGCGATAGTCGGACTTGGCATCCTTGGCATGACCGGTAATGTTTCCGATGTGGCTCTCCATGCCCAGGCGCGACTCCAAGTCGTATTTCGTGAGTTGCGCCCAGGAAGCCGGTGGGAGCGCCAAAACCGCAGTTGCGCCCAGTAGAAGCGACCACGTCTGCAATCTCGTCCGCATCTCTATCCCTCTCTAGAAGTCGAAGTCAAATCCAAGCAGCAGGCTGTTGCTGCTCAGGTCTGTGAAGGTAACGGGTGAAGTGCCACGCTGTCGGATCCATGAATACTCGTTGTGAATCGCGAAGCCGGCCCGGCTGGTCATGAACGGGTTGTAGCGGTACCCGAAGACGTAATTGTCGAGGTCGCCCAAGTTGGAGGGAGTTCCCGGAATGGCTTGTTGTGACATTCGGACCCACTCAGAGCGTTGGAAGATCGTGAGTTGTGGGCTCCAGACATAGTGAGTCTCGACGAAAGCGCCGTTCCAGGTAGGATTTACCGCACCCGCCGGAAGAACTCCGGTCGTGTTGTTGTTGGCAGGGTCACAGGTTCCGGTGATGATGTCCCCATAACACGCTCCGAACCAGGCGCTATCGGAGCCGTGTTGTGTAAAGACTTGAAAGTTGAGGTGGCGGCCGAGGTAAAAGAGGCCTTCAAAACCCACACGGCTATAGGTCTTGTTGCCCAGTCCGGAGGCTGGGATGGGCACTCCACCGCTCATCAGATACGTTGTCGGGGCCTGGCCGAACATGGCGTATCCACCAATGCGCTGGACCCCAAGCTTGCCCGCACTAAAGGCTTGACTGCCTGCAAAGAACCAACTGTAAGAGTTCTGGCCGTAGGGCACATCAACATTGCCGTCGGTGGAACTGAATACGGCTGCGGAAAGGCGGGTCCGATCGTCGGCAGAGTGCCCCATCCATTCGGCGCCAAGCTGGTTGTCACCGAGCTGTCCGAAAATGTTGCCGTCACCCACCGGGATAAAGTGGAAGAGTTGGTATCCGCCGCCGCTGCCCGAAAGCGTGAGCGTCCGCTTCTCAGAAATGAAGCTGTCCAGTTCGAACTTTCCGACCTTCACGTTCAGCCAAGGACTGTGAAACAGGTTGTCGAACCGTACGTTGGCCGACTCGAAGTGGAAGGCACCAAACTCATCGGCGGAAGGGACCAGAAGGAAGGAAATGTTCTTTTCAAGTGTGCCGCCGGTGAGGATGTCCAACCCGCTCAGATTGAAGCCGCTGGTGTTGAGCCGCTGTTCGCCCGTCGGAGCGGTATCAACAGCCACTTTGTTTGTGCTTTCCCGGCTCCAGAACGGCGTGATACGCAGAGTGATCGGCCAGTACCCCGGATTCTGCCAGATCGGGGCATCCCGGTCGTTCATGAGCTGGTAGCCGTTGTCTTTGAATTTCTGGCCAAAATAATTGAGCATCGGCCAGGACTCATGACAGGCAGAGCAGCGCAGGCCGTACTTCCGGGCGAACGCTGGAAGTGCGTTTGCGTTTTGGCCGCTCAAAATCAGGAAGACCAGAACTAGAGCAAAGGCCAGGAACTGTGGCACCCACAGCGACTTCCCACAGAAGCGAGACTGCTTCCCCATACGCATGCCAGACTCCTCAGCACTCTTTGTTTTGATCAAACCGCATTCCCACAATGCGAAGGCCAGATTTCCA
This sequence comes from Candidatus Sulfotelmatobacter sp., assembly GCA_017883425.1. GTDB lineage: Bacteria > Acidobacteriota > Terriglobia > Terriglobales > Acidobacteriaceae > Sulfotelmatobacter. Next base: position 10,951 of record JADGNP010000037.1, read on the forward strand.
CAACCCAGACGAAGCGGCTTTCGTGTGAAACCCCTTTCACACGCCGCTTCGAGGCAGGACTTATTCCCCACGGAGGTCCTACCACCGTACCGGTGCTGAATCCTACTACTTTCCCGTGAGTTGTCAAGGGATCTGCGACATTTATTTTACAGTTTTTTTACAATGTAAAATCCAAACCAGGGTCGTTTGGCATCAGAATCCAGAAAAATGTGTGGGGTTGACAGGGGCAAGCCATAGTTGAGACTCTTTGCCAACAGGGGATGTTTTTGTGGGGAAGTCGAAAACCTATTCTGACAGGCTCCAGGTTCCCGGCCGAAGGTCAGGCATGACCTTGCATGTGCTGTGGAAGATCGGCATGATCCTGGTCGTCTCGCTCGCAGCCCTGCCGCTTCCCGCCCGGGAGAAGGACGCCACCTCGTACGGCATGGGTCTCATCGTGAATATTCCGTTGCCCGAGAGCGAGGTCACCCAGGTCGTACAGGACGTGATTCAGAACGGAATCATCCGGGGAACCAAGGAGTACAACAAGGATGAATACATTACCGGCGCGACCGCGGTAACTTCCACGCGGGTGTTTCCGGAGTGGACCGAGGGCGGCAAGGTTTTCTACAAAGTGCGCCTCAAAGCGCTTGACCCGCGAAATTTCAAGGACAGCAGTGACGTGGGAACACTAGCGGTCCGCTACGTCGTGCAGCCCCAGGGCGACAAGAACACCGTCCTTCGCATCGATGCGCGTTTTGTAGAGGATTTCCGCCACATCGCGCACGCCTCCAATGGTTCTGTCGAGAGTGCGGAGTACAAGGACATCCACGACCACCTGGACGCCATCGAGTCAATGAAAGCCCAGACCGTCGAGGCCCAGAAGGAAAAGCAGGGGCAATCGGAGAAAAAGCAAATGCCTGCCGCAGCCGACGAGACGCCCGCCACCGTCCCTCAGTCAGCGACCGCAAACGCTGCCAGTACTGATGCTCCACCTCATGAGAGCGCGCCAGCCTCGCCACAGACTCTGGAGCAACACGTGCAGGATCTTAGGCGGCAGGTCCAGCGACTGGTGAAATCGCCGGGAGCCGCGCTCAAATCCGCGCCCTTCCACACCGCAACCACACTGCAATCCCTGCCCACTGGCACCGAGGTTCTGATCGTGGTTTCGACGCCTTACTGGCTCGGCGTGGAAACGCACGAAGGCCAACACGGCTGGATCTTGCGTGACGAGTTGGAGCAGGTGCCATGAGATCCCCAATGAGAACCATGGGCCAGGTTGCGTTGTGGGTGTCGTGGGGCATCCTTGCCCCTCTCGCCGTGCATCTGCCGGCGCAAACCAGTCCCCACGAACGCGCCTTCCCGCAGTCCAAGGTCACGGTTGAGAAGGCGCTGACCGCGATACAAGCCAGCTTGGCCGGCCACCTTCCGGTGTTGGACGGATTCGCCAAACCCGCAGACCATCCGCTCGACCGCTACCAGCGCGGTTACTACCAGTCGATCGTCCAAGTCCGTTCGACGCCGTCTGGCGGATCCGTCGTGCGGGTCAGCACTAAAGTGACAGCTTGGTACGCCGATCCGGTGGCTTCTCGCTCGGGATACCAGTTGTTGACTTCCAACGGCCGACTCGAAGCCGACCTGCTGGATCAACTGGCGGAGCAACTCGCCAAGAGTTTGACCGAGAGTGGCAACCGAGCCGCGTCGGTCGACGTGCCGAAGCGGTCTAGCGAACCCCCGGCAGGGGCAGAGCCGGTGATCTCGGCGCCCTCTCCCAAATTCCCCGAAACCGATCGAACATTCTCGGCGTCCTTGAGCCAGAACCTCGCAGCTCAGGGGCGCACGAATCGGCGGCCTCCCGATCCGCTGAGCCCTGAAAAATCAACCAGCGCACTGCAGGCGGAAGTTGACAGCCTGGAAGAGATTCTCAAGAATACGGCGCATCCCAAGAACCTGGTGGCCGTCAAGAAATCCGGCACTCCGGTGGTCGCGACTCCCAGCCTGACTGCGAAGCCTCAGTTTCTGGCCAGCATGCACGATGAATTCGAAATGCTCGACTTCAACGCCGATTGGGTGCACGTGCGTATTTCCGGCTTGTCGCGGGGATGGATTTGGCGCAACAGCGTCGAGATGCCCGATGGCATCGCCGACACCGACGCACCTGCAGTCGCTGCGCTAGCGCCCGCCGCAGACCAGTTTCACGTCATCCGCGAAGAGGCGTCGACATTCCCGGGAGACTGGGAGCCGCTTCGGAACAAGAACGTGAAAATTATCTCGGTGCAGAAGATCGATGACAATGCAAAGGATGTCGGACCCGCGCGGCTCGAGTACACGAAAAGTCTGCTCGAAAAGGGCTACCGGGAAATAGCCCAGAAACCGCAGGAGTTGGCCGGCATCGTAGTGATTTTTGATTCCGCCGACGGCGGCATGATCGCCGCGACCATGGCCACGCTGCAGCAATGGAAAGCCGGCACGTTGTCAGATTCGGCTCTCTGGCACAAATGCTTCTTTGATCCTCCGGAAGCGTTTGGTTCGGCTGGTCCGTCCGCCAGCCAGTAACAGGAGTGGAGTGATTTGTGACGAGGGCTGCGACGGCTGAACGCCGCGGACATTCACGATGCCGTCCGACGGGTGAAGAACGGTACAGGCAGTTGCCAGCCTGCGCAGGCAATGATCGGCCTGAGCACGCCCGACGGGATCGAGCGAGTCCTCGCGGCATCAGCGACGGCAATCGGTCCCGACTTGGGTCGCTCTTTCCTGAGGCTTCACTTGCTCGTGATCACAAAGGTCACGGCGCTAGGCTGATTCGAGCTGACGCTGACAGATTGCTTCCACGTCTTCGGTTCAGAATAAGGGGCGCTCGACTTTCCGTTCGGTCAAAACGTCGTAGGATTGCTGCCGCCTTCAGCACCTCCCAGCCTTCGTGCCAGTACGATAGGTTCCCGGAGGCACATCGGTCAACTCGAACTGTCCGCTTTCATCGGTAACCGCGTAGTTAAGGATGAGAAACCACCATCATCTCGATGTTCATCCAGACGTGACCGCGTCGTTACGGCGAAGATGAACCAGTCCCTGGGCGGACATGGTGAGCGAGGCGACCTGGTTGGTAAAGGGAAACGGCAAGTTGAATGTGCTGCGCCGTCCATGTGGATGGTGTGCAGAGTGGAGTCGGAGCTTTGCATTTGCTGCACAACATTTTCCGGGACACGAAGAATGTGCGGAATGTAGTGGCAATGCCTTTGGTCCAGATGACGCCGCTGCTCCAGCAGATCCAAGGCCTTTCCGCTGGGAATGTTCAGATAGACGATGGTGTTGGCCACGCCGCCCTTGGGCCCCACAATCAGCCGTTCCAGGTAACGGGGAAGTCCAGGTTATGAGGCAAAGGCCCGGTCCATTTGACGGTACTGGAGATGATGCCGCCCGTCAGTAACTTTGATTACCTTGTAGTCGCTCTGCGCGAAGGCCGCGGCGGCAGCTGCGAAGGAGACTGGCAGGGAAAAGGCGTATTGCAGTACCGGCGCATTGTTTGCCCCCAGTGCCTGCCGGCCGGCATTGAATCAACGCTCCCCACCATGCCTGAGATTTGGTCTTATCCTCGCGCGCGCTCCCCACGGGTTTGCATCCCTACGTTCGGGAAGAGGCTGTGGCAGGGGCGGATGGTTCCGGGACAGCACTTGTGGGTGCGTTTCTAACGATTCCATCAGGGAGGAACCGTTTGGGGCACGGCTGTGTGATTGGAATTACATTTAGGGGGCGCCGATTGAGAATTCGGAGTCGAGATACTAAGGTTGTATATCGGTTGGCGGAAGGTGGAACACTGGGTGGGGGAGGGTCATCTTCCTGATCGCCATGAAGCTGGCTTCTAGAATCCCCCGAGTGTTGCCGTCCTTAGAGGCCATCGGGAGGCAGGTTTTGTTACAGGCTCTAAGACTCTTCTGGAAAACTTAGACGAGTACGCTTCGGCTCTTGCGCCGCCGCTAGAGGCCATCCCCTTTCTCAAACATTTCAAATTGTTTGCTGCCGGAATCCGAATAGCGACAAAGACTATCGCGGGCGGCAAAGACGTCGATTCACTGTTCGCTACGGTAAGTCGCCAACTCCGAGACATGAAGAGGATGTGGTCATCATTGACGACATTGACCGCCTTACGGCTGCGGAAATCCGTCAAATATTCCAGTTGGTCAAGCTCAGTGCTCGATTCCCATATGTGGTCTACGTGCTTGCCTTTGACCGAGACGCAGTCGCGGAGGCACTGTCCGAACTGGGTGTGACTTCGGGTGAGGAGTACCTGGAGAAAATAGTTCAAGTCTCTTTCGACTTGCCACCGATCTCAGAGCAGACGATGACGTTGATGATCAGCGAGACCCTGCGCAAGGCGTGAGCACCAGTTTATGGCGATGTCGAGGTGCCAATGAAAAACAAAACACAAACCATCCGAAAGATTGTGGGTTTTCTCAACAACGCCGAGGAAGACGGCGGCTTTTGGCTACCGAATATTCAGCGTCCGTTTGTCTGGACCGAAGAACAGATCTGTCGGCTCTTTGACTCGATCCTAAGGGAATACCCCATCAGCACGCTCCTGGTGTGGAAGACCAATAGTGCGCTTCGTCGCCGCAAATTCATAGACAACTGGAAAGACAGTCTCAGCCAACACCTCAGTGATTTCTACGTTCCAGAGGACTCCAAGAAGAAGTGCATGGTGCTGGACGGTCAACAGCGGCTACAGAGCTTGTTCATCGGGCTGTGCGGCAGTTACGACGGAAAAGAGCTGTTTCTCGACGTGCTCAGTGGCGACCTTGCGGCCCCCGACGACGTGAGATACAAGTTCAGCATCCTGGAGCCATCGCGAGCACAATTCCCTTGGGTGAAGTTCAAGGATTTAATCTTCACGTCCAAAAAGAGGCGCGAAGTCCTTGACAGCCTAACGGCTTCCGCCGGTCGGGAGCTGAATCCGGCAGAGCTAAACAAGATGACCGACCACGTCGACCTGGTCGATCGCACGTTCAAGATTGACGATGCGATCACGTACCAGGAACTCGACAGCATCGACAATCCGACTCTCTACAAGGAAGACGATGTAGTCGAGGTGTTTATCAGGGCAAATTCCGGTGGCACTAAATTAGGGAAGTCCGACCTGCTTTTTTCTCTTCTAAGCGCGACTTGGGAGTCGGCAAACGACAATATGGAAGTCCTGCTGGACTCGCTGAACCAACATGGATTCGAGTTTGGCCGAGACTTCGTCCTCAAAACAGCCCTGACGCTTGTGGGTCAGGGGGCGCGATACGAAGTCGAAAAATTTCGAAAGCCTGGAGTGCGCGAGGACATCGAAGCGAAGTGGGATGAAATCGCGAGCGCGATTCAGGACGTGCTCGACTTCGTCCGGGGCAAGACGTTCATTCAGTGCGATAAGGCGATGCCAACCTACCTGGTTCTCATTCCTCTCATCTTCGTTCGGTACAAGTTCCTTGAATCATGGAAACAGGCGAAGGATGTCGATACATATCTACTCCGATGCTCACTTGCGGGGGCTTTCAGTGGCAACCCTGACAATCTCCTCGACGTACTAGTGAAAAAACTCGGAGAGATCGCAAAGTTCGACCTGGACGAGACATTTGAGATCATTCGGTCCCAAGGTCGCAGCCTCGAACTCACCGAGGACCGTTTCTGGCAGATGGGCTATGGGTCGGATACGATTCACTTGTTGTTTAATCTCTGGTATCGAGATTTCAGCCACACTCCAGCTTACGAAAACAACCTGCCCCAGGTCGACCACATTTTCCCGCAGAGCGCCCTGAGAAAAGTCAAAATCGAGAATCCGAAGACGGGCCGCAGAGACCTGTTGAAATACCGTGAGGAACAAAGAAACCAACTTGCGAACTGTATGCTATTAACGAGAGAGAAGAATGGCGCAGGAGGGAAGCGCGATATTCTTCCTGGCGACTGGTTTAAGGACAAGGGCGACGCTTATCTGAAGAAGCATCTTATCCCCCCCAATTCTGAGTTGTGGACGCTAGACCGATTTGAAGATTTCATCACGGCTCGGCAAGAACTGATCCGCTCGAAATTCAGCAATTTGCTTGTGAACAAGCAGTAGTGCCAGTGTGCCAAGACCATTACTTCCGCATGTGGGCAAGCGGCTCTGCGACTGACCGTCTAACGCTCAGAGTCTGAACTTCTGAACTGCGGGGCTGGCGTGCCCATTTCGTGACCATTCGATCCGCACACACCCTCAGCGAACCACACGGACCACGCTCCTGCGATAGCGAGACAGCTTGTAAATATGCGGATTTGCAGAAGATAGAAAAATGGGAGGAGGGACTCAAAATCCGCTGCGTCTGGGAATCAAACGCTTTCGGCTTCGCCCAGAAACATCTGTATTCGGGCAACCCGGACACTAGTCTAGCGATCTCGAAGATTCAGGTACTTGCAAAGCTGACGGCGAAAGGGATTTTGGGCAGCGAACAAACCTGTCAATGCGCGCAAGAGCGAGCCATGAAAACGCGCCTCAGCGGGGCGGATTACCTTTTAGGAAAAATGCCGCGAGTTCAGTATTTGGGGATTACGCCAAGCCGAATGTAGCCGGCACGGATCGCCAGCAGCTTCCAGGTCATGTTCGTGTCTTGGGTGATAAGGCGTACGATTTCTCGGTCGGGTACCTTGAGAAGCCGGTCGAGTCGCGCGTCATGCTTCTGCACGCTCGTGTAACTCAGATTGTGGCACGCTCTGCACGCAAACACCGGCAAATGCATCGGCCTATAAAGTTTAAAGGCTCTGCCGCCACACCCCGGACAGAGCAGACACAAGCGTCGGCCGCATCCGCGAGTAGCCACGGTAGTGAACGCGAGCCCAAGCCTGCGACAGCACGAAGTATCGGACGCTTTGACAATGTCGCAATCCTCTACGACAATACGCAGGATTACGTTCGGCCGTCGTCCCATGGGTTTTCTCCAAGAAGAGTGCGGCCCCTGTGCCTCAAATTGTGCCCCCTACCTGCTGCTACTGTGCCCCACGAAGTGATACGGCGTGTTTCGGGGACTTTGAGGCGTGAGCGGCAAGTGCAGGAAATAACAGGAGATGACAGCAAGAGATTGGTAGCGCTACCGGGAATCGAACCCGGGTTTGAAGATTGAGAATCTTCCGTCCTAACCCCTAGACGATAGCGCCACTCTCTTATAATCAGCGTTTTATGCGCTTGAGAGTGCGGTTCATATCTTCTACTTTCACCACACTCTTTGACGTTGATGATACTTCCCAGCCCGACAGCGGCGCAAGCCGGCGTCCATTCCTCGAGATAACAGGTAGTGGTGCAGTTTCAGAATCTCGGCTACCTTCTCCTTTGCGGACTTCGCGGGTTTTCTTTGGAGCTTTGCGGTAAAAGATCTTAAACCGCAAAGTACGCTAAGGATTCGCAAAGGGCGCAAAGAAGTTATCGGAGAAATGCAAACTGCACCATTACCAAATAACACCAGCATTTCCCGCAATTTATAGGGTGCTTCGGTAACCAGTCTGCAGATTACTGCTGTGACATTTACCCGCCTCGCGCCAGCCCGTACTTTGTAGTTCATGCGCCAGTCTGCTGCGGTCTTGTGTCACGACAAACGATCTCTTCAAACGTTAGAAGCCACCCTCGAACAGCTTGGAATCGAGTTGGTGAATTGCCCGTCCGGGCAGGGGGCGCTGGAACTGGTCATGACCGGCCGCTGCTCCACGCTCATTGTGGATTTTGATCTGCCTGGCGCCGAAGAGGTCATCCGCATGGCGGCTCTGTTGCCGCCCGGCCAGAAGCCGGCGCTGCTGGCTGTAGCAAGCCGTGCTTGGCCCGGCACGGGCCAGGCGTTCCAGTCCGGCGCCAGCCGCATCCTGTATAGGCCTTTCGAAGCAGAGCAGCTCAAAGAGGCTCTGAAGGCTGACAGAAAAGCCAGGAAATCAAACCGGCGCAAGTCCGCGCGTTACGAAGTGAAAACCCTGGTCTATCTGGACCACGAAAGCGGAACGCTTACCGGAATCAGTATCGATATCGGCGAGCACGGCCTCGCAGTGCAGGCCACCGAACCCGTGCCCATGAGCTCGAGCTTGGCCTTTCGCTGTGTGCTGCCCGGCACGGATGTGACCCTGCAGGGACACGCCGACGTGATCTGGGCCAGCGATCAAGGCCGTGCCGGACTTTTCTTCTCCAAACTTGCCCCCGCAGCGCGCAAACATCTCAAGCATTGGCTCAGCAAGCGCAGGGCTCACAGCAAAGACAAAGACAAACACGCCGTGCGCAACCTGCTGCCGCCCGAAGACGCCCACGTCTTGTTCGCTGCCTCGGAATAGGCGTGGAATCTGCCAAGCTCCAGCCGCGAAGCGGCGGCATGTGAAAGCCCGGCACGGAAGTGCCGGGTCACAGTGGAACAAGCTCGCGAGTCCCGCAGGGACGGCACGAGTTTCACACACTTTTGAAGCCCGAGTTGCGCTGGAAGAGTTATTGCCCCGTCTGTTCCACTTCTCGCTCGCGCCTGCCCTGCCTTAGAATCATCCCCGTCGCTGCGATTCCTCGCGGTGAAGGAGGCACACCCTGCCTACATCTTCCCAACCCGGCCTCGCTTTCAACGGACACTCCATGGTCGGGACACTCCACCGCGTGCTGGTGTGCTCCCCCCGC
>JADGNP010000345.1 GCA_017883425.1 Candidatus Sulfotelmatobacter sp.
GTACGGCTCTCACTGCGCCCGAAGCCGTCGGTTCCCAGAGAGACGAGTTGTCCGGGCACCCACTTGCTTAGGCTCTCCGGCAGCACCTTCATATAGTCGGACGCCGCGATGAACGGCCCTGGAGCATCCTTCAGAGTCTGTGTAACATAAGGAACCTTTGCCGCCTCTGCGGGATGCAACATGTTCCAGCGTTCGCAATCGTTGGCGTCGCGATAGAGTGCCTTGTAGCTGGTCACGCTCCAGACGTCGGCAGCAACTCCGTACTTTTCTTCCAGAATCTGTTGCGCCTTCAGCACTTCGTACATGATGGTGCCGCTGCCCAGCAGTTGCGCGCGCAGCGTGGCATCGCTTTTGGCGGAGGCCTTGAAGCGGTACAGCCCCTTCAGCACGCCTTCGCGAACATTTCCGTCCGCCGGCATTCCCGGCATGCGGAGCGGCTCATTGGTGACGGTCAGATAATAGAAGATCGACTCCTGATCGACATACATCCGCTTGATGCCATCCTGAATGATGATGGCGATCTCGTAGGCAAAAGCTGGATCGTAGCAGAGCAATTTGGGGACGGGAAGCGCGAGCACGTGGCTGTGCCCGTCCTGGTGCTGCAGGCCTTCGCCCGCCAGGGTGGTGCGGCCGGCCGTGCCACCGACGAGAAATCCGCGGCAGCGCATGTCGGCGGCGGCCCAGATCAGATCCCCAATCCGCTGGAAGCCGAACATCGAGTAATAAATGAAGAAGGGAATGGTGTTGATCCCGTGGTTGGCATACGCCGTACCCGCCGCGATGAACGAGCACATCGATCCTGACTCGGTGATGCCTTCCTCCAGAATCTGCCCATTCTTGGCTTCTTTGTAGTAGAGCAGCGTGTCCATGTCGACCGGCTCGTAGTTCTGGCCCACGCTGGAATAGATACCCACCTGGCGAAAGAGTGCCTCCATGCCGAAGGTGCGGGCTTCATCGGGAACGATGGGCACGATGAGCTTGCCGAGTTCGGGATCGCGCAGCAACTTCGCCAGCAGGCGCACGAAGACCATGGTGGTGGAAACTTCGCGTCCTTCGGTGCCTTTGTGGAATTCCTCAAAGTGCGCATCGGGGACGGACTTCAGCGCTGCGGCCCGCACTTTGCGGGTCGGCATGTATCCGCCAAGCTGCTGGCGGCGCGCCTGCATGTACTTGATCTCGGCGCTGTCGTCGCTCGGCCGGTAGAAGGGCGCTTGATGCAGTTCATCGTCGGGGATGGGGATTCCGAAGCGCGAGCGGAACATCTGCAACTCGTCTTCGTTCAACTTCTTTTGCTGGTGGGTGATGTTCTTGCCTTCACCCGCTTCGCCCAGCCCGTAGCCCTTGATCGTCTTGGCCAGAACGATGGTCGGTGCGCCAGTGTGCTCAACCGCAGCGCGGAACGCCGCGTGGACTTTGATGGGATCGTGCCCGCCCAGACGCATGCGCGCCAGTTGATCGTCGGACAAGTGCTCGACCATCTTCAGCAGGCGGGGATCACTGCCAAACAGATTCTGGCGGAAGTAGGCCCCGCTTTCGACAAAGTATTTCTGATATTGCCCGTCGCTGACCTCGCCCAACCGCTTGACCAGCAGGCCATCGCGGTCGCTCTGGATGAGGCTGTCCCAATCGGTGCCCCAGATAACTTTGATGACGTTCCAGCCTGCGCCCCGGAAAATGGCTTCCAGTTCCTGAATGATTTTTCCGTTGCCGCGCACCGGGCCGTCGAGCCGCTGCAGGTTGCAGTTCACCACGAAGATCAGGTTGTCGAGCCTTTCGCGCGAGGCCAGCGTGATCGAGCCCAGCGACTCGGGTTCGTCCATTTCACCATCGCCCAGAAACGCCCAGACCTTGCCGCCGGTGGTCTGCTTGAGCCCGCGATTCTCCAGATACTTGATAAAGCGCGCGTGGTAAATCGCCTGGATAGGTCCCAGTCCCATGGAAACTGTGGGAAACTCCCAGAACTCAGGCATGAGCCACGGGTGGGGATAAGAACTCAACCCTCCGCCGGGCTTCAGTTCGCGGCGGAAGTTTTGCAGCTTCTCTTTGGAAATGCGGCCTTCGAGATAGGCACGGGAATAGATTCCGGGAGCGGCATGGCCCTGGAAGTAGACCACGTCGCGATCGCCGCTCTCCGTTTGCGCGCGAAAGAAATGGTTGAACGCTACCTCATACAGCGTGGCGGCGGAGGCGAAGGTCGAGATGTGTCCGCCAATGCCTTCCTGAATCTTGTTGGCCCGCACGACCATGGCCAAGGCATTCCAGCGGACCAGGCTCTTGATGCGGCGTTCCATCTCCTGGCTGCCCGGGAACGGAGGCTGCGACCGCGAAGGGATGGTGTTCTGGTAGGGCGTGGTCGCCGAGAAAGGCAGGTTGATGCCAGCCTCGCGCCGCGCATGCAGAGCCAACTGCTGCAGCAAACGGCCTGCCCGGTTGGGGCCGCCTTTGGAAAGAACATAGTCCAGAGAATCGACCCATTCCCTGGTTTCCAAAACCTCTAAGCCGTCGGTTTCCATCTGAGCCACGTCTGGTTTCTCCGTCGTAGAATGCGCAATACTTCATCATAATTCAATTGCGAGGATTCTTGCTGGCGCGGCGGGAGGGTGGTAGCGGTGCAGTTTTAGAACTTAGACTGCCTCCTGCTTTGCGGACCTTGCGGCTTTTCTTTGCCAGCTTTGCGGTAAAAAAAGATCTTAGACCACAAAGCACGCCAAGGATTTGCAAAGGGCTTGAGGCTCCGGCTTGAGAAGTGGGTTTCTCCATCCCATTACACGGAACGGTGATGGCTGTCACACAGAACGGTGATCCCTGTCACAGTGAGCGTAGCCGGAGAGCAGTAGAAGCGTGCGTGGGGTTGTGTGCACATCCTTGCTAAATAATAGTTGTCGGCCCCCGTCAGACCCATCATCACTTCCATACATAGGGTTTTTTCCAGCGATCCGAATCCTGCACTCCGCATCGGTGCTATCCGTCCATGTTTGCGGAGGAAACCCAGACGGGAAAGACCCACAGTAGCCATGGAAACATGGCTGGAGGCCGAACATGACAGGCACGAACATCACCCATTTCCACCAAGCGAGAACCTTTCGCACCCGTGTGGCACTCACTCTCACCATGCTCATGCTGCTTGTCGCTGCGGCGTCGGGTCAAGGGGCGTCACGTACAAATAGGCCCACGACATCGTCTCCCGCTCAGCCGAGTAAGAACTCTGCGCCGCCGGCTGCGGGAAATACCAATTCGGCTGCGCCCACGCCAGCGAATAGCGATTCTGGCGGGTCGAATCAGAACGTTGAAATCATCGAACTGGGCCCCGATCCAGGTGCCTTTGCCAACATTGCATTGACCACTGACTTACGCCACGTCGCCATTGTTGGGGCAAGCGGAAGCCGCTCGGCCGCATTCTTGGACGGTCAACCCGGCGAGAAATACGACCAAATTTCAACCGTACCTCCGGTGTTGAGCGCCGATGGCAAGCGAATGGCGTATGCAGCGCGCAAGGGCGCCCAATGGTTCATGGTGGTGGATGGGAAAGAATATGGACCGTACACTGGTTTTCCAACCTTCCAGCACGGCCAATCTTCCAACAACCAGCCAGTTGAATTTCAAATGACGCCGCACTGGCCTATCGTGTTCAGCCCCGACAGTAAACACGTGGCTTTTATCGCTCTCAAAGGAAACCAGAGCGTGGCCGTCGAGGATGGGAAGGAGATCACCTCGCAAGGTCTAATTGACGGGGTGACCAGTTTGTTCTTCAGCAAGCAGGGCGACCACTTGGTGTGCGTCTTGCGCGACACACCAGCGACAGCGTCCATCGTTCTGGATGGAGTGATCGGCCCGAAGTATGGAGGCGTTGCCCGGCCCCAGTTTAGCGATGACGGTCATCACTTGCTCTATGTGGCGACGAAAACACCGGGGAAGTACACGCTGGTGGTAGATGGCAAGGAAGGTCCTTTGTACGACTGGGTGGGGACTGACAACCCAGGGGCAAACGTTCTAATCAGCTCGGACGGTGCGCACATCGCTTATGTTGCTCGCCAAAGCAAAGCACAAGGTGGAAACTCTGTCGTGGTGATGGATGGCAAAGAAGCTCCCAATGCCGACCGTGTGTGGATGAGTCCAGACGGAAAGAATTTCACCTATCTCACGAGGCAAAAAGCGGTGGGTCAGGAACGCGTCACCATCGTGATCAATGGCAAACCCGGCCTGGAGTACAACGTGTTCGACGACTTGCGCTTGGCGCCCGACGGACACCCCATCTACACCGTGCGCGGAGGCCCGAACAGCAAGCTTTTCTTGGTCGATGGAGACAAGGAGTCCGACGCCTACGACTCTGTGAGCTTGAACTCGATACACTTCAGTCCCAACGGCAAACACATGGCCTATGTCGCTATGATCAACAATCGTTTTTTCGTCGTTCTCGACGGCAAGAAGTTTAAACTGTTTTCTGAAATCCAGCGCCCGCCCGCACCTAATTCCCAGCTTGCCGACGAAAGAATGATGCGCTTCACGGCCGATCAGCAGCACGTGCTTTATCACGCGCGTGACAATAACAATTCCTACTTGGTGAAAGATGATCAGATCCTGGGCGATGACGGTGTGGTGAGTCCCGACGACCGCCGTGTCGCCAGCGTAAAAGTGTCCGGGCAGGGGACTTCCAGCGCCACCGCGCAAGTCACCCTCGACGGCCAGACCGGCCCGACCTTTGGAATGATCACTAAAATGGTTTTCAGCCCCGATAGCAAGCATTTCGCTTACATCGGCTCGAACACCGTTGCCAACGGCAACAACGGTGGATTTATTCTAATGGTGGATGGCGTCCAAAAAGGAGAGTATCCGGAAGTCGCCGAACTCCAGTACAGCCCGGACAGCCAACATCTGTTTTCGTTCAGCACCAGCCATCTTTCCGGCGGCCCGGGCACTGCTTACATGGACCAGCGCCTGTTCTTTACTTCGTACTGGTTGCCTGGCTACAACAACGAGTGGCTGGACGATCATCGTACCTTCCAGGCCCTTGGCCGAAAAAATGACATGGTTTTTTACCGTGTACGCTATTTCCTGCCGGGAGCCGATCGCAATCAGAGAAACACTGCGGCTTCGACAGGCACGGGCGAAGTGGACATGCAGGAGACGCGGCGAATGAGCGGCGGCTCGGGCGCTGTCTCCGCCTCCGCTGCGCCATCTTCTACAGCGGCAGGCCCCACAGCAGCAAGCGCGTCAGCTGCGGCGTCGGGTTCCGGCGCAGCGGCTTCCACTGGCACCACTGCATCGGCAACACAAAATGCGCCGCCTCGGGGCACCATCGTAGAGGTGAAGATGAATGAGCCTGTGGATTCCAACTCCAACCCTGGAGGGAAGCAGTACCACGCTTCTGTCACCACGGCGGTCGACTCCGGCAATGTCGTGATCGCGCAGGGAGCCGCCGCAACCGTTACGCTGGTACGAAACGCGTCGGCCTGGACGGTGCATCTTTCCTCACTGGTGATCAATGGCCAAGCGGTTGCGGTTACAAGCAGCTCGGCAAGTGTAACCAGCTCGGCGCAAAACACAGTGAGCAAGGCCGAGAACTCTGTGAGATCGGTTCTTGGAGGATTAGGGCGCCGGTCAAATCCCCCTCCCAGCGCTGCGGCTGTAGCGTCCGGTGACCGGGTAATTTTGCCGCCAGGAGTCAAGCTGCACTTCGTTCTGGGCGCAACGCCATAGGCGAACACACCGACAAACGTTGCCATACCGCTTTGGGGCATGGCGCTCAATCGCGGAGGCCAGAAACTCGCCGATAACGCGGCAATTGCTACTTCAAGGTCCTGATGACCGTCGTCTTGGAGACCTGGCAGCGATTGGCAATGTCACGCAGCGTCGGACCTTCCGCGCGCAGTTCCTGAATCTTCGCTGCGGAAACTGAAACTCGCGGTCGACCTAATTGCTTGCCTTTCGCGCGGGCATTGCGCAGGTCGGCCTTCACGCGCTCCACGATGAGCGAGCGTTCCAACTCTGCGACTGCGCCGAGCACGGTGAACACCATCTTGCCCATGGGAGTGGACGTGTCCACCTGCTCGGACAGGCTCACAAACTC
>JADGNP010000346.1 GCA_017883425.1 Candidatus Sulfotelmatobacter sp.
GCCCTCGTAACTCCCTTCCATCAGGATGGCTCCATCGACGACGCCGCCCTGCGCAGTCTGGTCGCGTGGCAAGTCGAATCCGGTATTGATTTTCTGGTACCGTGCGGCACCACCGGTGAAACTCCCACTCTCACCCACGACGAATGGCTGCACGTCATCGACACGACCATCGAAGTCGCAGCCGGACGCGTCCCCATCGTCGCCGGCGCAACTTCCAACTCCACCCACGACGCGGTCGAGAAGGCCAAAGAAATCGGCGCGCGCCCCGGAGTCAACGCCATCCTCACCGCCTCACCCTACTACAACAAGCCCACGCAGGAAGGCCAGTACCGCCATTTCAAGGCCATCGCCGAGGCCGTCGGCGACAAGCCCATCATTCTTTACAACGTGCCCGGCCGCACCGGGGCGAACCTCGAACCCACAACTCTGGCGCGCCTCTCCGAGATTCCCAACATCGTGGGCGTGAAAGAAGCCAGCGGCAACATGACCCAGATCGCCGAAGCCATCAATATCGTCCCGGAGACCTTCCTGGTCTTCTCCGGGGACGACGCGGTCACGCTGCCCGTCATCGCCTTGGGCGGCGTTGGCATCGTCTCCGTCGCCTCCAACGAGATTCCGCACGAGATGGCGTCGCTCACCCGCGCCGCTCTCAGCAACGACTGGGCCACCGCGCGCACCCTGCAGCGCAAATATCTGCCGCTGATGCAAGCCAACTTCATCGAATCGAGCCCGCTGCCCGTGAAGGCGGTTCTCGCGATGATGGGAAAAATTGAAGAAGTCTACCGCCTGCCTCTGTTACCCATGCGCCGCGACACCCGCTCCCGCCTGCAGAAAATCGCCACCGAAGTCGGATTGATCGCCAAGCCCGCCGGCCCCGCCGCCGAAGCCCCGGAATTTTTCATCTATGAGAACTGGGCCGCCGGCCCGCGCAAGATCGTCCTGCACCGCGGATCCTGCGGCCAATGCAGCCACGGCAAGGGACGTCCCGCCGGCCACGACGTCAATCACGCCCGCTGGCACGGCCCCTATGCGACCCTGCCCGAGGCTCGCGAAACGGCCCACGCCATGACCGGCGTCCTGATCCGCAGCGAGTGCAAGTGCGTGTAAGAAGAAATTGTTGATTGTTGAATTTTGATTGTTGATTGCAGAGCGCGATGCCGGGCAGTTCGCGGGTCTCGGTCTTCCTTCGTGTAACTTCGTGTCCTTCGTGGTTTCGGTTTTTTGAATGCCACTTCCCAACGTTTTGACAAATCAGCAATCAACAATCAACAATCAACAATTCATGTCTTCCCTGAAATCCTCCATCGAGCGCCTCGCCTCCCTAGGCGAAGTCGAACACGATCCCGACGCGCGCCGCACCTTCCTCGAATTCCGCGACCAACTCACGCAGGGCAAAATCCGCGCCGCCGAAAAAATCGACGGCCGCTGGACCGTCAACCCCTGGGTCAAACAAGGCATCCTGCTCGGATTCCGCCTGGGCGAACTCGCCGACATGAGCGCCGGCCTCTCCTTCGTCGACAAAGACACCTTCCCTGCCCGCCAGTTCACCATCGCCGATCGCGTGCGCGTCGTGCCCGGCGGCTCGTCGGTTCGCACCGGGGCCTACGTCGCCCCCTCAGTCATCTGCATGCCGCCCATGTTCATCAACGTTGGCGCCTACGTCGACGAAGGCACCATGATCGACTCGCACGCATTAGTCGGCTCCTGCGCCCAGATCGGCAAGCGCGTGCACCTGAGCGCGGCCGCCCAGGTCGGCGGAGTTCTCGAGCCCATCAACGCCGCCCCCGTCATCATCGAAGACGACGTGCTGGTCGGTGGCAATTGCGGAATTTACGAAGGCACTCTAGTGCGCGCACGCGCAGTGCTAGGCGCAGGCACAATTCTCACCCGTTCGACCCCGCTCTACGACTTGGTCCGTGGCGAGGTCTACCGCGCCACGGCCGACGCGCCGCTTGAAGTTCCGGAAAATGCCGTGGTCGTCCCCGGATCGCGCGCCGTAAAAAAAGGCGCCGCCGCGGAATGGAATCTTTCCCTCTACACCCCGGTCATCGTGAAGTACCGCGACGACAAAACCGACCGCGGGATTGAGTTGGAAGACTGGCTGCGGTAATTAGTTTCTGCAAGACTCGTCGACCTTGCCGTTCCGGCAGAGGGATATCTAGTAATGATGGGACGATTGCATGTCGCGAGTTGGGGCTTGCTGGTGGGAGCGATGGGGCACTGCGCTATGTACAACTCTCTATTCCCGCGACTTCCGTTGTGGATTATATTCGCTGCTTTGCTGCCGCCTTGGTTAACGGTCTACACAATTTCGTTCTGCAGGCAGGCACCATTTGGGCCCCGACGATTCCGCCACTGCTTGATATTCGCCATGGGCTGGTACGCGACTATGACGGTGGCCGCGGAGACTATGCATGCATTGTTCCGTGCCGAGCCAATCGGACATTTCTCAACTATTGCTGCCCGGGTTCTGATCTACTTCGGTGCGCTCAGCTTCGTGATCTTCGTTCGTACCTGTGCGCTGCTACGCCAGTACGAAGCCTCAGATGCCAAACTCCCTGCCCCATTCGATCAGATTTGAATCCGCCCCGCGATTTCACGCCGCCTTCGAAACCACCGTCCCCACCGAATCCGGCGGCAGTTTCACCCATACCGCGCGATCCGGCAGTTGCACCTGGACCATCTGCTCGTGTGCGAGCTCGTTTCGCAGCAAAAGCACGATTGCGCCGTCCGGGTTCTGGAATCCCAGTGCGTCATCGCAAGTGCCCGAGGTCTCCAGCCGCTTCGCGCCCACGCGGACGAAGTGCGTGAGCTGTTTCAGCAGGTAGTAGTCATGGTTGTACATGAAGGTCCTTGCCTCGCGGTCCACGCTAACCAATGAATTCTGCGCCCATCCCCAGGTACTCATGCCGCCACTGTCGGTCGAAAGGTTCCAGTACATGTAGGCGCGCGCGCCGCTGCGAAAGTAGTGCTTCATGAGTTGCCAGCAATAGCTCGTATAGCTCCAGCGATTCGAGCCGTCACCGCACTCCTGCTCGGATTGGTACACCATCAGCCCCGGAAACTGCTGATGGATCGCCGGCAGCGCATTTTTCCCCGCCCACTGCGTGCCCACTCCTTTCACGAAGCGCGCGGCCTCTTTGTCGGCCATGACCGTCTGCAGCATTTGCGGATTTCCACGCTCCAGCGTGCCGAAGAATACATCGACCCCAAGCTTCTGCATCTCCGGGCCCAGATAGTGCAGGAATCGCACCAGACCCTCCGGTGTCCACGTACAGCTCGGGAAATTCTGCGCCGAGTTGAACTCATTCTGCGGCATGACCATGCCGATGCGAATTCCTTCCGCGCGATAGGCCTCGACGAAGCGCGCAAAATATTTCGCGTAAGCCTCGAAATAGCGCGGCTCCTGAATGAACATGTCTTCGCCCTCATGACCGATCTGGTCGGGGCGAATGCCGTTGTCCTTCATTCCCGGATAAGCCTTGGCTTCCGCGTAGAAGTGATTCCGCTTCATCCAACTGGGCGGGCTCCAGGGCGAGGCCCACAGACGCAAGCCGGGCTGGTAGCGCAACGCCGCCTTTATAAACGGGACCAGCGTCTTGCGGTCATGTTCGATGCTGAAGTGCTTCAGCTCGAAATCGCCCTCGGTCTCGTCGTAACTGTAGGCTTCTGTGGCGAAATCGTTTGCCCCAATCGGCATGCGGCAATAGGTAAAGCACGCGCCGGAACTGGGATGAAACAGTTCGTGCAAGACGCTCTCGCGGTCGGCCTCGCTCAGCGCCTGCAGTGAAGTCCAGCCCCGTTCGTTAAAACATCCGCCAAAGCCCTCGATCACCTGCCCGGATCCAGTACCGCCCGCATCGACGTTGAGGTTGAGGGTCTCCCAGGCGAACGCCGGCTTGAACAGCGATCCCTGCTGCCACGCACTGGCCTCGGTGGTCGTGATGAATGTGAGGCGATCATCCTTCAGCGGTTCCGGAGCAGGCAGTTGCGCCGCGGCCCATGCAGCCGGAGTGCCTGAAACGGCTGCGCCGGTGGCGAGTGTTGCGCAGGTCTTCAGTACCTCGCGCCGCGTCCAAAGTTCATTTGGCATGAGCTGTCCTCAATTCTGGTTCTTCGGGCAAGACGCCATTCTAGCGCTGCACGTGGGCCCAGACGCTTTCGGCTAAAGGCGTGGCTCACACACAAGGTCGATCAAGGTACGTCAATCGCCAGCCGTCCAGCCCCGTTCGACGTTACTTGAATCTGCGCGAGCCTGCCGATGACAGCATCCGCGTGCGATAGAGCATCCGCTGCATACGTGCTCGTAATCCCCACCACCTTCATCCCGCCCGCGCGCGCCGACTGAATTCCCGCGGGTGCGTCCTCGATCACCAGACAGTCGGCCGGATCGAACCCCAGCCACTCCGCCCCCTTCAAATACGGCTCGGGATGCGGCTTCCCGTTGAGCACATCATCCGCGGTGACCAGAACCTTCGGAACCGGCAATCCGCAAAAGCGCAACCGTGCGCTGGCCAGCAGCCGCGTCCCGGACGTAACCACGCCCCACCGCCCCTCAGGAATCGAATGCACCAGCGCCTCCGCGCCCGGCATCACCGACACGCCTTCCTTGTCGTGAGCCTCGTGTTTCTCGATTTTCCTCGCCTCCGCCTCGGCATCCAGATGCGGCGCGACGCGCCGGATCACCTCGATCGTGCGCACTCCATGAGCGATGGCCATGATCGCGTCTCCATCGACGCCCTTCCGCCGCGCCCACGCACGCCATTCCTTGTCCACCGCGCGCGTCGAGTCGACGAGAACTCCGTCCAGATCAAAAAGAATGGCTGCGCAGGAAAAGGTAGGCATCTCTATTTTTGTACCACAGCAACGAGTAGCAACGAGTAGCGCCGGCATCTTGCCGGCTGTCCCGTGGGCGTCTCGCCCTCGGGCGCAGCGGGTGAGACGCCCGCCGGACGGCGGCGCTACTCTGAACTCTTCGTCCAACGGTAAGAATTCGTCAGTTCGTGGTCGTCGGAAGACTCGGCTGTCCCTGCGCGGCCCACGCCTCCTGCTGCGCCCGCTGCCGCAGCAACAGATGCCGCTGCCGGAAATGCAGCTTGGCGCGTTCTCCCCAGGCTCGCACGAACCAGTAATTCAGTGCGGCGCCGATTGCCGAACTGGCTAGCGGAATCACTCGACCCGCCCACTTCTCCACCACTTCCGTGCTGGCCCTCGCCGCAATTCTTTGGATGACGCGCGGCACGAATTTGTTGACTACTTCTTTCTCCAGAAGCTCGCGGCTGATGTCGACCCCGGCCGCGCTGGCCGCCGCAATCCATAGTTCGGCGACCTCGTCGTCCGTGTTGAACTCAAATCCGTAGAGCAGGCTCAGTTTCTGAATGGTCCGCATCGTGATCGCCGACAGAATGCCGAGATCCGGCACGATCGTGATCAACCCGCCCAACCCGAATCCCGCTCCCTCGACCGCAGCCAATTTCATCCCACTGCGAATAATAGAATCGGCCACCGCATCGACTTCACCGATCTCCAGCGAATACACCCCGTGATATCCGCTGATCGGCACCCGGTACGCCGCACGCAGTTGCAGCAAAAATTTTGCCGGATCCACGCGCACCGTCGAATAGGCGCGCGTCAACCCTTTCACCATCGCCGTCTCCACCCGCCGCCGAAGCCACGATTTCCGCTGCTCAGCCATTGCTTTCAACCTTACCGCACGAGCAGCGAGAAAGCCATCAGGGAGAACCGGTTCTCAGTTCCAAGTCCTCAGCTTCTGGCCACCGGGCCGATCATCTCTGATCCGCAGTTGGCGCCACCGTGGAAGAGCGGCCCTTCAAGGGGCGCGTTCAGAGATCGAGTGGGAGACGGCTTTAGCCGCGGTGGTCGTATTCAACTGTCGCGTCGAGAACCATCCACCAAGGCTAAAGCCCATCTCCCCCGGAAAACCTAACGCGGCGCTAAAGCGCCACTCTTCCACCTCACCACTCACCCCTCCCTGCCTGTGCTAGCATCATCTTTACTCAATGCCAACCGGAAAACTGCAGATTATCCCCCTCGGGGGCCTGGGCGA
>JADGNP010000347.1 GCA_017883425.1 Candidatus Sulfotelmatobacter sp.
GTTTCTTCACCTGCTGGTTCCCGGCTTCACCTATGAGATCAAGCCCGAGGCGCAGTTCGAGGACCGCTATACGGAGTTCATCTCCGAGCACATTGAACCGTGGAGCTACTTGAAGTTCCCCTACGCCAAACAGTGGGGCGAGGGTTTCTCCATGGATGTCGAAAATCCCAAGGGCGTGTATCGCGCCAACACGCTGGCGCGCATCAACGTCTGCGACTTTATCGACACGCCGCTGGCGCAGACCGAACTGGAGGAGTTTCGCGCGAAGTTCGGGCGGCCCGCACAGCTCACGCTGCTCTATCACTGGGCGCGGCTGATCGAACTGCTCTACAACGCCGAAAATACCATCCGCTTGCTGGACGATCCCGAAATTACCAGCACCGAAACCCGGGTGAAGGTTACGCCGCGGGCAGCGCGAGGCGTAGGATGCACCGAAGCGCCGCGCGGCACGCTCATCCACGACTACACGACCGATGCCAACGGCCTGATCACCAACGTCAACCTGATTGTGGGCACCACCCACAACAACGCTCCCATCAATATGTCGGTCACCCAGGCCGCCAAAAGTTTGATCCATGACGGCAAGTACGACCAGGGAGTGCTGAACAAAGTGGAAATGTCAATCCGTGCCTACGATCCATGCCTGTCCTGCGCCACCCACCGGCTGGACGGGAAGCTGTCGGTCAAGCTGGATATTTTCGACGCGGACGGCAAGTTGCTCGGCTCGCTCGCCAACTGAATGGCAGCGAAAAGAAGGGTCGGCATGAACGAGATCAGGGACGGTATGAGCGAGATCGAGGAGTGCGATCTCCCCGACTTCTGTCGGAAGCCGACCCTGGTGCTCGGCTGTGGAAATATCCTGTTTGGAGATGACGGCTTCGGGTGCGCGGTAGTCGACTATGTCGAGGCACACTACCGCGTGCCCGAAGCGGTCTGCTTGTTGGACGTCGGCACGGGCGTGCGCAAGCTGCTGTTCACTCTCTGCCTGAGCACCGCGCGTCCGCGGCGCTTGCTCATCCTGGACGCGATCGATGCCGGACGCAGTCCCGGCGAGATATTCGAGATCAATCCCGCCGAAATTCCCCCGGTCAAACTCGACGACTTCTCGTTGCATCAGTTGCCCACGTCCAACCTGCTGCGCGAGTTGCAAGAAACCTGCGGGGTCGAGGTGCGTGTGCTGGCCTGCCAAACCGGGCCACTGCCGGAAGAGATCTCCCAGGGTTTGTCGAAAGCAGTCAGCGACGCCGTGCCGCAAGCGGCGGAGTGGCTGGTCCGCGAGTATTTCCCCTGCGCCACAGCGCCGCGTGGCGACCTCTGCCAAGCAGGCGCGTAATGCAGGTTGGCCCCGTGCTGGCGTTTCTCTTCGTCGTTTTGTAGCTGGCCGGGGCGCGAGGATTTCTCGCTGCTCACCCTCCGGTGGTGGCGGGCAGTCATCCTGGACGCGGGGACTCAGCCGTCCAACCCAGCGCATGGATTGACCGCGGCGAGCAATATCAATGAGGGGATCCGCTCCAAAGTTCCTTCACCGTGTGACCTCCGTCCTTGCCGTGTCTCCGCACGCTATGTTTGACTTGCTGATGGATAATAGCGGCCCTTTTTCCCGAGGGGACCGCGATGGGGCGACGATGACCTCCGCGTTTACGGTCAAAATGTCCGCCCCGGTCAGGAGGCTCGTTCCTGCATGGCCGAAGTCGAAACCAAGTCTCTTCCCGCGAACGCCTACCAGCCATTGAAGGACGGCGAAATCTACGTGCCGCTGGTGCCCCCCAGCATGGCGCCGCCGGAGGTGACCTGGCGCGCTGTGCTGTGGGGCACGTTGCTGTGTATCCTCTTCAGCGTCGCGTCGGCCTATTCTGCTCTCAAGGTCGGCCAGGGAATGGAGGCGGCGATTCCCATCTCCATCCTCGCCATCGGCTTGGCGCGCGTCTACCAGCGGCGCTCCACCGTGCTGGAGAACATGATCATCACCGGCATGGGCGGCGCCTCCGCGGCCGTGGTGTCCGGTGCTGTCTTCACCGTGCCGGCGCTTTACGCTCTCCACCTCGCCCCCCATCCGGTGCAGACCATCTTCATCTGCCTGGCCGGCGGCTGCCTTGGCATCCTCTTCGTCATTCCGCTGCGGCGCTACTTTGTGCGCGAAATGCACGGCAAGTTTCCCTTCCCGGAGGCCACGGCGATCACCGAAGTCCTGGTCACCGGGGAGAAGGGCGGCTCCCAGGCCAAACTGCTGATTCAGGCCACCATCATCGCCGCGGTTTACGACTTCTTTGTCACCACGTTCCACGTCTGGAGAGAGTACCTGAACTTCCAGTTCGTACCCATGGTGCGGTCGCTGGCCGATCGTGGGCGCATGGTCTTCAATTTCGACGCTATCAGCTTCATCCTCGGCCTGGGCTATGTGATGGGCCTGCGCATTGCCCTGATCTTTTGCGCTGGCGGCATTCTGGTGAACTTTGTGCTGGTCCCGCTGATCTGGTTCGTGGGCAGCCACATGGGCGACGTGACTGTGTATCCGGCTACCATCCCCATTTCGCACATGGCGGCCTCGGACATCTACCGCAATTACGTGCGCCTCATCGCCGTGGGCGCCATTGCGACCGCCGGCCTGGTCGGACTCCTCAAGTCGCTGCGCGTGGTGGCCGGATCGTTCGGCATCGCGCTGCACGCCTTCCGCCACGGCGAAGCGCCGCACATGGAACGCACCGACCGTGACATTCCCATCGTCACCATCCTCCTCGGCGTGGTGCTGGGGGCAATCGGAGTAGCCGCCTTCTTTGGACTCCTTCATGTTTCGTGGACCGTGGTCGCCGTGGGCCTGGCGCTGACGCTTCTCTTCTCATTCTTCTTCACCACGGTGGCTGCTAACGCCATTGCCACCACGGCCAACAATCCGGCCAGCGGCATGACGTTGCTGACGGTCATCGTTTCCGCGCTGGTGTTGCTGAAGTTCGGACTCTCCGGGACCACCGGCATGTTCTTCGTGATGGCTCTGGCCGGCATGGTCTGTGTAGCCCTGTGCGCTTCAGGACAGTTCATTACCGACCTGAAAGCCGGCTACTGGATCGGTTCCACGCCTTCGGCGCAGGAGAAGGTGAAGTTTATCGGGGTCATCGCGGCGGCAATCACCGCGGGGTTAACCATCATCCTGCTGGCCAAGGCCTTTCAGTTCGGAGAGGCCGTGCCCGGCGACTCGCGCCAGGTCCTGGTGGCGCCGCAGGCCTCCGCACTGAAAGCGGTGGTATCAGGATTCATGAGCGGCCAGCCGGTCGCCTATATGTTGTTCGGCATCGGCGCCATGATCACCGTGGTGCTGGAGATGCTCGGCCTCTCTTCCATGGTCTTTGCCCTGGGAATCTATTTGCCGCTGCAGCTCACCACACCGATCCTGACCGGCGGATTCCTCTCGCACCTGGTGAACAAGCGCGCGCAGAAGATCGGCGGCCAGCACGGCAGCACCATCCGCGAGCGCGGCATCGTCATTGCCAGCGGCTTGATGGCAGGCGGCGCACTCGGCGGAGTGATTGGGGCGGCGCTGCGCGTGCTGCCTCGCTTCAAGGAAGAGTGGATTCAGACACCGTTCTATGAGAATATGCCGGTCTCGCAGTCCGTTTCCGCGCTGCTCTTTGTCGGCCTCTGTCTGTACGTATGGTTCGGATCACTGAAGAAAATTTCCGTGGAAGAAAAATAAAGGAGAGTCTCATGGACGCGTTAGGACGATTTGTCGCAGATGCAGTTCTCGGTATCGACACGCTTTGGGGTGGCGATGTCATGTGCCCCTCGGGCACGGGGCGCTTCATCGCCGATTGCTGGTTTTCCGACGAACCCCTGCCTGTTGCCTACACGCATCCAGCCGCGGGACGGCTGCGCGACTGCGGTGGTGTCTCGGGCAAAAATGTAGATCGCGATGCAGTAGAGCAGTATCTCCGGGAAGTGAATCTTCCCAAAGCCATCGCGGGTATCCGCGAAGAAGCAGGAAAGTCCGGCGCCCTGCGCAAGCCTTATCTCATCAGCCTGGCGGATTGCCTCGACGTCATGTGGGACCTCGCTATGGAAGTCCTGGGCAAAGGCAAGCCGATTCCCTACCCGCGCTGCGTGGAAGCCGCTACGGGCAGGCCGCCCGAGCCTTCCAAGCCGGAGAAAAAGCGCTCTCGCGTTGCCGAATTGCTCGGCCGGGCTGGCTACGCATCGTCGGACTCGAACCAGCTGTTAAAGGCGGTCGACGGCTGGCGCCGTGAGCGCGTGGCCCCGCTGGCTTCGGTGCTCGCTCTGAGCGCCGCGGTAATCGCGCAGCTTGACCACCTCTGCGCCAAGAATCTGCTGCCCTACCTCCCGAAAGAACTGGCGCCGGTGCCGCGCGCCAACATCGACTTTCTGCCCATCAAAGATGCCTGGTTTTCCGGCTCCATGAATTACATCGGGCGCGCCCGAAATGCGGACGGCTCGCCCAAATATGAAGCCACCTACGAGATCAATGCCTCGCTGCAGATCTCGTTTCCCGAGTTTGAACATCTTGTCAGTCACGAGGTTGTGCCCGGCCACGTCACCACCTTCGCCTATCTGCAGGATTTGTACGTGCGCGGGAAGGCCGGCTTTGAGACGACCGTGCTGACGATGAACACCCGCGCTGCGACGCTGTTCGAGGGCATCGCCAATAACGCGATTCTGATCGCGCACGGCGTCACCGAAGTCGAGCAATTGCCCGACGAAGATTTGCAGATCGGAGTGCTGCTCGCCCTGCTGCAGGACGATGCCAAGAACCAGTCGTCCTATCTGACCTGGGGCGAGGGAAGGCCGCAGGCGGAGGTTGCGACAACGCTGCGTCGCGATTTTCTCGTCACCGAGGAACGCGCTGACAAACTCTCTGGCGCTTGGGGACGCCATCCCTTACTCGGCCGTATGTATCTTCCGGCTTATCGGGCAGGAACGGAGCGCGTCGCACAATTGCGACGCATCCACACGGAGGATCGCATTCTACCGGCAATCTACGGATGCTCCGGGTTAGTTGATATCGTGACGATCGACGAGATATTGAAGCGAGAGTAGCTCAGGCCAACCATTGCCACCTTGTAAACGTTTCTGTTGGCATCGCCGGCCAAAGCAATATCCGTGAAGCCGCCGTCGACCTGCGCCGCCTTCGTCATGTCTGAGTCTAGTCGCAAGCACTCTCTGGTATTCTTCTTGATCTAACTGTGTGTGCGGAAGACGGATCTCGACTAAATGGTAACTCCTTTTTCTGACGACGTAACCGGTTCGGCGGATCGGATCTCACCCAGGCAGGTGTTCGAGGCAAGGATTCAAATTCGTCTCCAGCGGGACAACCGGAAACTTAGCCTGCAGGGCTGGGCACGCGATCTCAGCGAAAGTGGCCTAGGGGCGTTCGTTGCCGAAGCTCTGACACTGGACGAGTTGGTTACGCTCGAAGTCCCGCTGCTCGACTCCGACAAACAGGCGATCCCGGCGAGAGTTGTTCGTGCACTGGGAACAGAGTACGGATTTCAGTTCACGGCGCTGAGCGCTGAGCAACGCCGGCAGATTCGGGCGACGCTCAAAGGACACCCCGTAATTCCCTACCACGGCAACCGACGATGAATCCAAGTGGCGACCGCCCAGCGAGCCCAGCGGTTGCACCATAATCGGTGCAATTGTGTCGGGGGAATCATCGTGAACATAATGTCCGAAACTTGGCGGTGTACCCCACTCCGCCTGCTTGCTATTCTAATCACAGCTACCAGGGATGGAGCGAAACCGCCGGTCCCAGGCCGAACCCGCCCGGCGATTGAGGAACATGCAGGCGGCCAAACGCCAACCGCCAGAAACTGCTCGCTGTGAACTGAAAGCTGAGAGCCAGAAGCTCCGAGCTAGCATCGCGAGTTATCAACCCCATGCAAATGGAGATCGACGTTGTCGCGCAGATTTTCGGTACCCTCTGGGCGCACAAACTCCGTTCGTTCCTCACCATGTTCGGCATCGCCTGGGGAGTCGGTTCCCTGCTGCTGCTGGTCGGCCTTGGCGAGGGCTTCCGAACCGGCAACCAGCGCAACCTCTCG
>JADGNP010000348.1 GCA_017883425.1 Candidatus Sulfotelmatobacter sp.
TTTCGCAAGCGGGAATGAACCCAGGGCTTCTTGCACTCGCGCCTCCATCGACTGCGATTTTGCGTGCTCCGTTGGCTGAATGCTAAAAGTCACCGGGCCGGAGATGCGCCCGCATTCAACGCGGAAGAACGCAACCGAACCCGCGACAGAACTCGGCTGAATCATGAGTGCGGAAAGCCGATCAAGGCGTTGTACGATCTCGGGAAGTTGGCTCAGGATGGGCTTGAGTTTTTCCACGCGGGCGTGAGTCGCCGCCGCGTCTTCAAATGCAAGCCTGACTGACGCGGCTTCGCGCTCCGCCGAGAGTTCTCGAGTCAGAGAATCTCCCGCGGAGTCGAAATAAGCCTGCACCCGGTTCACTTCAATGGCATATTCCTTATCCGTGCAGCCCTTGAAGCAGGGAGCCAGGCACATTTTCATCTCGGAATAAATGCAGCCGGGGAACGTGGGATCGGGATGCAGATCGTCAACACATCGCCGCATCTTGAAGAAGTCGAGCGAATCATTCATGAACTTTTCTGCTACAACCCGCGAAAGAAACGGCCCGTAATAGAGCGAACGTCCGCCGAGCCGGCCAAGCCGCGTTGTGATGGAGGCGCGCGGGTATTCGTTTTCAAGATGCAGCTTCACCAGCGGAGCGAAGCGGAAGCGCATGCGGTCCGAGTAGGTCTTGGGAAACGCAATTCGCAGAACGCGGTAGAGCAGGAAGCCGGACTCAAAGTCGGATCCCGTGGGCGCATACTCGATCATGCGCACCCGATCGCGCAGGTTGAGCTTTTTCGTGCGCTCTACGACGGGTCCGAGCAGCCGCTGCAACCGACGCCGCAGATTCGCCGTCTTGCTGACGTACGGTTCGGCCTGGGCGTCCCCTCCCCGCAGAAGGAACACCGCCGGAGTTGCCGGCACCGCGGCGAAGACTTCCGCATCTCGCTCCGGCGCGAATTCAAGGCGCTCAGTCAGCACGAAGTCATTGTAAGCAAGTCTTTACCACGGAGGCACGGAGAACTTCTTCTTGCAGGGTTCGTTTTCTCCGTGTCTCAGTGGTGAGCCCCTACCGGAAGTTCGCGTTGCGGAATTTCTGACGGAAGTCGGTGCCTTCCAGCGTGACGATGCGGCACATCTCGTGCAGCCGGGAGCGCATGCGCTCGCCGATCCGGTCCCCCAGCGTTTCGCCACGGCTCGCGGCCCGTGCCGGCGAGATGGAACCGGCAGCGCCCGCCGCCGGTTGATCGTCGAAATTCGTGGTGATGATCGTGGTGCGATTGTCGTTATAACGTGTGTTAAGAATTAAGCTGACCGTATCCCACACCCACTCTGTCGGTTTCACAGCTCCCAGTTCGTCCAGCACCAAGACGTCGGTTTCGAACACCGGCCGAAGCACGCCCAGTTCCGTGGTCTGCACGGTCGAGTTGTAGGAGTTCTGGATTTCCTTCAGCAGTTCGCGATAGTCGTAGAACAGGCAGGGGATGCCTCGGTTGACGATCAATTCCTTGATGATCCCCACGGCCAGGTGGGTCTTCCCCGTTCCGATCTTGCCAATGATCAAAAGGCCCTTGTCGCCGCGCGGATCGCATTTTTTCGCGAAGCCGGACGCAATAAAGTGAGCTTCTTCCAGCGAGGGGTGGGCCGCGGGAAAGTCCGTGTCGTAGTTGGAGAGTTCACAGTGCTCATAGCGGCGCGGAATGCGGGCTGCGGCCATCAGGGATTGTCCCCGGGCCCGCAACCGGCAGTCGCAGCGCGTGACCCGGCGATCGTTGGTGCTGCCGCCGGTTTTGGGGCCGGCCGCCACGGTCTTCCATCCTGTACCCTCACACAGTGGGCAGACTTCCGCGGGAGCCTTGATCACCTGGGACCCTTCCATCTTCAAGCGAATTCTCCTCTTTCGACTTTGCACCCGGGGATGGGTTCCGCGCAAGCCGGAAACCTTGCCTGCCTGTGTACATCCTGTGAAGGAAGGCCGTGGCCTGTGGAGAGCGTTGGAAAACCCCTCCACGGAAGATGGGAAAGCCGCTCGGGCAGCCCCAATTCGGGCCTAAGGAGTGCGAAACAGGCTTCCGGCGCGGATTTTCACAGTTGACTTTCGCCGCAGACGGAGGAGAATACAAGCCGTCAGGTTTCCCCAACTCAGCCATAACCAGTTTTTCCTCCCGGTGTAGGCTGGGCACGAAAGAGACCTGCGAGGAGAGACTATGAACAAGGCCGATCTAGTTGACAAGATCTCAGGCGCGTGTGAAATCAGCAAGGCGCAAGCCACGACTGCCATTGATACCGCTGTCGACAGCATCACGTCTGCCCTCCGCAAAGGAGATCGGGTGGCTTTGATAGGCTTCGGCACCTTCTCGGTGTCGCAGAGAAAAGCGCGGAACGGGCGCAACCCGCAAACCGGCGCCACTATCAAGATCGCCGCCCGCCGCGTCGCGAAATTTACCCCTGGGGCCGATCTCAAGAAGTCCGTCAACAAGAAGTAGTCCGAAGCAAGAATGCAAGATCGCAAAACGGCAGGGGGTCGGCCCTGCCGTTTTTTGCTGCCAGCAGGAATTCCCGGCTTCGACACGAGTGATGCAGAGAGTGATGCACATGGTCCGTTTCATACCTAAAAGAATATTGACGCTGCTTGCGTTGCTGGCCGTTCTGGCCGCGCAGGGCAGCCGACCCTTGCCATTCGGCGCGTGGCACCGTGTGTCCGACACTCCCGTGATTGCTCCACGCGGCACTGGGTGGGAGGCGGCGGGAACGTTCAATCCGGCAGTGGTAGTGCGTGGAGACAAGATCGTGATGCTCTACCGCGCCCAAGACAAGCAGGGAACGTCGCGCCTGGGATATGCCGAGAGCGCCGACGGAGTCCACTTCACTCGTCGCGCGGAGCCGGTTCTAAGCCCCACGGAGGAGTACGAGAAAGACGGCGGCGTTGAAGACCCGCGGCTCGTTAAATTCGGCGACACCTACTATCTGACCTACACCGGCTACAACAAGAAGGACGCGCAACTCTGCTTGGCGACTTCAACCGACCTGATCCATTGGGGCCGCAAAGGCATCATCGTTCCAGCCTACAAAGGGAACTGGAATGTGAAGTGGACGAAGTCGGGCGCCATCGTCCCGGAGAAGATCGGCGGAAAATATTGGATGTACTTCCTGGGCACCACTCCCGACAATAAAGATCAGGCAGGCCTGGCATCGTCCACCGACCTGCTTCACTGGACGGAGGCCACTCAGGTCCCGGCCTTGCCGGTGAGGCCGGGACGCTTCGATTCGCGGGTTGCCGAACCCGGCCCGGCGCCCATCGTTACATCGAGCGGAATCGTTCTGATCTACAACGGTGCCGACGACAAACTGGTGTATCGCACCGGGATTGCGATCTTCGACCGCCACGATCCGCGAAAACTGCTCTGGCGCAGCGATGAGCCTGTCTTCTCTCCTGAGAACGATTGGGAGAAAATCGGTCAAGTGCCCAATGTCGTTTTTGTGGAAGGTATGGTGAAACAGCGTGATCGATATCTGTTCTACTACGGAGGCGCCGACACGAACGTGGGCGTAGCCGAAGCGTCGATCCAACCAATTCGAGGTAGGGCGCAATATGATCTGCCCGACCGCCCTCGTTGGCGTACTTCGGGAAGTTCTACGCATTCTTTGCGGTGAAGTCCTTAAAAACGTCATTCCCGCGAAACCGAGCGCCACGAACGCAACTCGCAACAAGAATCGGGCGCTTTATGTACTCATTTTCATCTCAGAACGCAGCGCTTCCACAGGTCAGAAATAGAGGTGTTGAAATCGGGCGATGGCGCTCACAACCCGGTCAATGAGCGTTGAGGCGATGTTTCACCACTTGGTGAAACCACTGGCAAGCAGTCGAAGAATATCTTTTCGCCAAGAGTGTAGAACTGTATAATCCCCAAGGAGAATTTCAGTCGCGGGGACGAGTCCAGGGGTAAGTGCTTAATGGCAAATGGGAATCCGGAACCCGAAGACAAGCGACAGATTCGGGAAGAGCAAACCAAGAAGCCCTACACGAAACCCGCTTTCCGGTTCGAGCGAGTGTTCGTGACGTCAGCGCTGACCTGCGGAAAAACTGATCCCACCGAATTCCTGTGCAGGCATAACCGCAAGGTTTCCTAGCCAGCCTCGAGTCCCGCCATCAGACTCATCCAGCGCTGCACATCACTGCAGGCCGGACTGTGTGGCCTTGACCAGGGTGGCCCCGGTTTTGGTCGCGTAGTAAATGCTGGAAGCTTCGGTAAGACTGCTGTTGTTATCCACGATGATGCTGCTTGTGCCTCCGGCGGCGGGCAGCGAGATGGTGCTGGCGTTTACGGTGGGGAATCCGTTGGTGATGTCCAAGCTCATGACGCAGCCGGCGGTTCCTCCGCCAATGGTGGCGATGCAATTGTTCGTGACCCCGATGAACAAGTAGTCCTTCTGGAGCGTAGCGTTGTAAAACTCCGTAACCGCCGAAGAGTCGGCTGTGCCGGTAGTCAGAGCCGCCGTTGTAGCGTTGGCGCTGCTGTTCATCACACCACTGCCGTTGAACCCGACGCTGTACAGCGTGGGAAGGGTCCCGGTGCCAGTTCCGGCGATGTACAGGAGAGGTGTCCCCGATCCGGTGTACCAGGCGTTGTTAAAGTCCGGCTCGTATGGCCCGGTGTAGATCGTGCTCCCCGTACCCACCGGTACCGAGACGGCGCTGGCCATGCTCGTGGGCGCCTGCACGACCAGGGAGTGGACCCCGGTGGAGTTGAAGGAAGCATAGACCATCTGATTGGTGCTATCGACGACTACTGGATTCTCGGACGTGGTGCCATTCGCCAAGACCGAGCCATAAACAACCGACGGTGACGCGCCCGTGTCCACCACATAATCGATACGACCGGCGCTATCCGTAAAAAAGACCTTATTCGATACTGAATCGTATACCGGAGTCGACGGCACCGCGTTGATTGGGACGCTCCAAACGATGCTTGGGGCTGCGCCGTTGAATACGTTGCTGATCTTGTACAGGTAGCCGGAACTACTCCCGGCGCTGTAGGTCGTGGCGTAGGCGACATCGTTGGCATCGCCGGATGTGTAAACCACCCAAACGGTATTCGTGGAGCTTTGGTTGGTGGTGCCGCCATCCGGCGAAAGCAGAACTGTCTGATCCACGGCGTTGTTCCCTCCGGCGCTTCCCGGCACGACTGCGGCGGTCGCGCTCGTCCCGTTGGTTCCTGTGGTGCCAAGGGTCAGGGAGTGGAAGTACGAGCTGCCCGTCGGGAGATTTTCAATGTAGGCCAGCCGGGTCCCATGCCGCGAGATGACCACGGAAGCCGGTACCTGTCCCGTGCCAGAGGCGTACGAAAACATCACCGTCGGCCCGGTCGAGCACAGTGCGCCAGTGCCGCCGCTGTAGAGGTTGTTTACCCCGACGATGTTGGCTTGACCGCCCGCTGCGGGGGTAGCTGGGATACCGATCACCACGTAATCGTTCGTGCAACTGGGAGCCGCGTTCACGTCAAACACAAATTTCGCCGGAGAGGTCTGGCCCCCGCCAGGAGCCACGCTTAGGGTGAAAGGCGCTCCAACAGCGTCATTGGTATAACTCGAGCCATTCCAATCATCAAATTCATAATTGCCGGGGTTGCTCCAGATGTTGATCTCGAAGCCGCTGCCAATGAAGAGAAGTCCGTTGTTATCGATCGAGGGATCAATGGAAGGGTAGAGAACATTGTTGTACAAGAACCGCCCGCTTGGGCTTGTTGTTTGAGCTGGCCCACCTGGAAACAGCGGGTACACGCCTCCGCTCGGGACGCCAGTCAGGGTAGCAGTGATGGTTAGGAAGCCGGAGGTGGCGAGGTACTGACCACTACCGATGTCCGTTGTGTTGACGCTGCCGTATCCCGTGTTGAGATTAATAACATAAGAGAAGTCGAACAACGGCTCAAAAGCTGACGTCAAAGGGGACGACGTCAAGGGCACGCTCCAGTCTCTGTGGCGACGCTCACGGTGCCGGCGATGGGGTTCCGGCCACCAAGCCTCTCGATGGCGGAGATACCAATTCTGCACCCAGCG
>JADGNP010000349.1 GCA_017883425.1 Candidatus Sulfotelmatobacter sp.
GTGCCCTGATAGGAACCAAAATAGAACAACTTGTCCTTGACAATGTGTCCGCCCAAACTGCCACCGAACTGGTTCTGTTTGAAAACCCCCCTTGGTTGTTGGTTTTTATTCTGGAAATATTCATTCGCGTTGAGATCGTCGTTGCGGAAAAACTCGAACAGCGAGCCGTGGACTTGATTGCCGCCGGTCTTGGTCACCAGATCTACGTTGGCGCCCGCATTGCGCCCATAGGAGGCGTCGTACTGCCCCGTCTGAACTTTGAATTCCTGAATGGAATCCGGATTGGGGACCGCGACGCCGCCGCTGAGAGAGCCGGATCCCATAAGATCGTTCACTTCGACGCCATTGACCTGATAGTTATTGTCGTTGGTGCTGGCGCCGTGAGAGGAGAACCCATGATCCCCCGCGGCCTCACTCCCGGTCCCGCGCCCCAGCGCCCCTGCATTGGTGACTTCCGAGGAGACACCCGGAGACAGACCGATAATCTGGGTATAGTTGCGCGAGGCCAATGGCAGCGACAAGACGGCGCGCGCGTTCGTCACAGCTCCTAGAGCGGAATCCTCCGTCTTCAACAATTCCCCTTCGGCGGTCACCGTAACGGATTCCGACACCTTGCCAATTTGGAGCTGCAAATTGACACGCACCGTCTCGGTGACCGTGACCACCACCCCCGTCCGGACCAGTTCCTTAAACCCGGCCTTGGACGTTTTGAGCGTGTAGGACCCAGGGGGCAAGAGCGGGAACAGAAAAGCGCCACTGGACGTAGAGACGGCGGTACGCACATCTCCAGTTGCATCGTTGGTTGCCGTAATCTCCGCCCCAACGACAACCGCCCCTGAGGGATCGATCGTGGCCCCAGTGATCGCGCCGGTGCTCGAACTCTGACCGAAACTGGCAGCCGCTAACCATACAAGCAGAATTAAAAGAGACGCAACGAGACGAACAATGGAAGATTTCATGAGTCCTGCTCCTCTCAAGTCCACGACTTCAACCCGCGCGTCACCTGCTAGTGGCAGGGTAGAGGTCGCGACTCTCTGATCCAACGATCGCCATCCTCGGCGAGGTTGAACTAACTGCGGCGGCGCGAAGGAAGCACTCTCCGCCATATCGCGCAATCGTCTCTGCCACTACCTTGCCTTTCGACGCCTTTCGACTCGCGATTTCAAGCTCGGCCTAACGCGAACTCCGACTTCGCATGCCCGTACTCGCGTAGATTAAAGCTCTCGACACAAGGGGTGTCAAGAGAAATGTCACGCTATGATGCGACTCTCATTAGAAATGCATCACTCGTTGCATACACTCGGGTTGAATGTTCCGCCTCCTTGCCCCTCCGTAGACGGCGCGTTCTCCGCGGCTCGACGCCCCACTCCTGCCGAAATGCACCATATGATGAAGGATATTGACATAATGCATCATGTGTTGTACACGTGAATCGTCGGGTTTTAGGCGCCCGGCGGCCCCACGTTTTGACGAACCGAAGGTTCAGCCTTTCTCGGCAGGAGCTTCCATGACCATGAACCGCAAATCATTCTTGACGTCCTTCGCGGGCGCGATCGGCGCTGCCGCGCTCTGCGACTTCTCGCTCCCTTCCTTGGCCGAAGCCCAGGAGAAGTCCCGCGTGCCCAGCAAGTCGACGCGAATTCGGGACATCGAAATGTTTCCCTATTCACTGCCCATGAAGGAGCACTTCAAGATCGCGCTTGGAACCGAGATCGGTGCCGATAACATCCTGGTTCGCCTGCGCACCGAAGATGGGGTTATTGGGTACGGCGAGGCGTCTCCTTATTCTCCTGTTACCGGCGAGACGCAGCAGTCGGACATCGCGATGGGCAAGAGTCTTGAGCCATTCATCAGAGGAAAGGACGCGTTTTCACTGGCACGGATCGTTGCCGAAATGGAGAGCTTTACTCCCGGCAATGGAAGCATTAAGGCCGCCCTCGAGACGGCGTTGTGGGACGTCTGCGGGAAGGTAACTGGACAGCCGATCTGCCACCTGCTCGGCGCTTATCGGGACTCGTTCGAAACCGATCTGACGGTGGGGATAGACACTCCCCAGGTGATGGCCGAGAAGGCTCGAGGCGTAGTGCAGCAGGGCTTCAAGGCGGTGAAAATCAAGGTTGGCGAAGCGCCGGCCCCGGATATCGAGCGGATCAGAGCAGTACGCGAGGCGGTCGGACCCAAGATCAAATTACGTATCGATGCGAACCAGGGCTGGTCACCTTCGGACTGTGTGCACGTATTGCGTGCGGTGGCGGAACAGCAACTGCAGCTTTGCGAGCAACCTGTCGTCTACTGGGATTGGGCTGGTCTGCGATTTATCCGCGAGAGTGTCGGCACGCCAATCATGGTCGATGAATCGGTTCATATCGCACACGACGCGATCGTCGGGATCCGCGAAAACGCGATGGACATGATCAATATCAAACTGATGAAGTGCGGTGGCATTCTCCAGGCGGTGCGCATCGCGCAGGTCGCCGACGCGGCGAATATCAAGTGCATGTTGGGATGCATGGATGAGACACGGGTAGGGCTCACGGCAGCGGCGCACGTGGTAGCCTCGCAGAAAAACGTCGAGTTTGCCGATCTCGACGCCTTTCTTTTTCTCGCCACCGATCCTGTAATCGGCGGCATGGAAGTCCGTGATGGCACCGTTTACATGCCGCAAGGGCCGGGCCTTGGACTGGATGTCGATCCTGCCTTCATGGCAAAGTTGCGGGCTGCATAGTCAACATGGTGCTGTTGCCTGGCGATTCGGGAGACGCGGAATGACGCGACAAGGGTTGCTATTTGTCTGTGCCATTGGATTTCTGGCGGGCGCTTCTGCGCCCGCACAACTGGCGGAGCAGGCGTCGGACAAGACCGTTCCGTTCAAGACCTATTTCGATCAGCGGATTCGGATGCGAGACGGGGTCGAACTCGCGGCAGACGTCTACCGCCCCGACTTGCCCGGCAAGTTTAATTGCATTCTGAACCGCACCCCTTATCTGAAGAGCAGCGAAAACGCGCTCAACTTCGGACGCTACTTCGCACAGCACGGCTATGCCTTTGTGGCGGTCGATGTGCGCGGCCGCGGAGACTCGCCGGGCAGCTTTGTTCCCTATCGCCACGAAGGAAAAGACGGCTACGACGCGGTCGAGTGGTGTGCCGGACAGCCATGGTCCACCGGCAAGGTGGGGACAATTGGCGGCTCTTACAACGGTAAGACGCAATGGCTCACAGCTATCGAGCAACCTCCGCACCTCACGACGATGATTGCGCTGGTTAGCCCGTCGGATCCCTTTGTCGAGTTCCCAACCGGCGACCCAATCCCGATCGAGGTCAGTTGGTACCACTTCACTTCCGGCCACGTGCTGCAAAACATGGATGCTGTCGATTGGGACGCAGTCCTCAGGCATCTGCCGCTGCTGACCATGGACGAGGCCATTGGTCATGTTATGCCGGGGTGGCGCGAGCAATTCGAACACACGCGGCTGGACAGTTTCTGGGAGCCGGAGCGATATCAGAATAAGTTCGAGCGGGTTCAAACACCGGTGTTGCACATCTCCGGCTGGTACGACGATGAGCAGGTCGGCACACCACTCAATTTTATTGGGATGACGACGAAGGCTGCGCCGTCGGTTCGCAACCACCAGAAACTGTTGATGGGGCCGTGGCCGCACGCGGTGAACTCGACATCGAAGCTGGGGGACGTGGACTTTGGTCCCAGTGCGAAAATCGACCTCAACGCGACGATGCTGCGCTGGTTCGACGCATGGCTGAAAGGAATCGACAACGGCGTTGAATCAGAGCCTCCTGTACGGATCTTCGTGATGGGTTCTAACCAGTGGGTGGACGAGCGCGAGTGGCCGATCGCCCGTACACGATATACAGAGTTCTATCTGCACAGCTCGGGACGCGCAAACACTTTGTATGGAGATGGGAAGCTCTCGACGGATAAACCGCAGAGCGAGAAGTCGGATCTGTTTACGTACGATCCGCAGGACCCAGTTCCGTTCATCACGGAGCCTTCGTTCCAACAGATCGGCGGGCCGGATGACTATCGTCCAATCGAACGACGCGACGATGTGCTCGTATACACTGGCGATCCCGTCACCAGCGCCACCGAGGTCTGCGGTCCGATCAACGTCACGCTTTACGCCTCAACTACGGCCACCGATACCGACTTCACTGCGAAACTCATCGACGTGTGGCCGACCGGGTTCGCCGAGCGACTCTCGGATGGCATCGTGCGGGCACGATTTCGGGACGGAATGGAGAGGGAAAACCTGATTCACCCAGGGACGGTCTACGAATACAAGATCGACGCCTGGAACACGTGCCAGATGTTCAAGACCGGCCACAGTATTCGACTGGAGATATCATCCTCCGCATTTCCTAAGTACTCGCGAAATCTGAACACCGGCGAACCGTTGGGTCGCACCACGAACATGGTGGCCGCTCATCAGACGATCTACCATGACGCGCAACACCCTTCGCACGTAACCCTTCCTATCGTTCCGGAAAGAGCAAAGTAGGGGATTGTCCTGTGGTTTGCCATCAGTCAACATCAACACGGGATGCGTATCTGGCGGGCCCACAGAAATACACCATACGATGTCCTATGTTGACATTATGCACCAATCGAGGCCCAGACCAAGTCTTTCGGCTGGAAGATGAGGTTCGTACCGCTGGCGCCGCATACCGGTTTCGTGAGATTGATACAGAGGAGCGGAAGGGACAGGAAAATGGGCCGGGTTTGCCGAAGAAAGACTCTGAAGAGTTAGCCGGTTGCGTCGCTAAGGTACTCGAAAGAGGCACTTATTTCATTCGGAGACGGACTCCAATCCTCTTCGATTAGGAGGAATGATGATTTCTAACCAGATCCTTTCTGACCGCCAGGCACGCGGATACCTGACGATCCTCACAGGCCTGCTGCTTCTGGTGGCATTGGTCTGCATCGGAATGTGGGCGCAGCCATCGCGTCCTTCGTCTCCATCCGTGAAGCCGTCAGCTCCAGCAGCGGTTGTGCCAGCCCAGTCGGCTCCCACCCACGAGTTGACCGCGGTCGACCTCGAAAGTTTTCTCGATGGCCTGATGCCCGCTCAGCTGGAACGGGAAGATGTCGCCGGCGCCGTGATTGCGGTGGTCAAAGACGGGCAGGTCATTTTCGCCAAAGGCTACGGGTACTCCGACATGTCCAAGCGCACGCCCGTAACCCCGGACAGTACGCTGTTCCGTCCTGGCTCAATTTCGAAGCTCTTTACCTGGACCTCGGTGATGCAACTGGTCGAGCAGGGAAAGCTCGACCTGAGCCGGGACGTCAACGATTACCTGGATTTCAAGATTCCGCCCGCGTTCGGAAAACCCATCACCCTGCGGAACATCATGACGCACACCTCGGGCTTTGAAGAAATTGGCAAGGACCTGTTCGTCGCGGACGCGCAGCACATGTTCCCTCTGGAGCAATACATCAAGGCGCATACCCCAGAGCGCATCTTTCCTCCCGGTACCGTTCCTGCCTATTCGAACTACGCGACCGCACTAGCGGGTTATATCGTGCAGCGCGTTTCCGGCAAGCCTTTTGAACAATATGTTGCCGAAAATATTTTCACTCCCTTGGAGATGAAGCGGTCCACCTTTGTTCAACCTCTGCCCGAGGAACTCAAGCCGCTGATGTCCAACGGCTATATGCAGGCCTCCTCAGACCCCAAACCGTTCGAATTCGTCGAAGCGTTTCCCGCAGGCAGCGTCTCCACCACTGCCCGGGACATGGGTAACTTCATGATCGCCCATCTACAGAATGGACAATTTGGGAGTGTGCAGATTTTGCGCCCGGAAACCGCTACTCTGATGCACTCCCGGATCTTTGGTGCGGACGACCGCCTGGACGGGATGGCGCATGGTTTTTACGAGGAGTCAGCGAACGGACACCGGATTATTGGCCACGGCGGCGATACCGAGCTTTTTCACAGCGACCTGCACCTGATTCTCGATTCCAATGTTGGGTTCTTTGTTTCTTACAACAGTGCGGGGAAAGGCGAGCTTAGGCCGCGGGAG
>JADGNP010000350.1 GCA_017883425.1 Candidatus Sulfotelmatobacter sp.
TGTTCGAAAGCTTCAATGGCCTGCGGAAACTGCTTGGCCTGCACGTACGCCGTGCCCAGAAAATACCAGGTGTCGGCGTCGTTCGCGTCGATCTCGATGACGCGCTTGAAGGCATCGATCGCCGCCGGCGCCTTCAACACCGCCGATGCCGATTCCACCGCGCGCGAGTACTGTCCCTGCTCGCCATAAGCCAGGCTCATGGGCGCGCCGATTTTGCTTTGCGTGATGTACTGGAATTTCTTCAGATGCTCGCGGGCGTGGTCGACGTCGGCGGATTGCTGGTACGCCCGAGACAATCCAAACTCGGCCGAGGCATGGAGCGGGTTGAGTTTCAGAGCGCGCTCGAACGCCTCAATGGCCTGCGGAAACTGTTTGGCCTGCACATAGGCCGTGCCCAAGAAATACCAGGTGTCGGCGTCGTCTCCGTCGATCTCGGTCACGCGCTTGAACGCGTCGATCGCCGCCTGCGCGTCGCCCGTGTTCTTGGCGAGCATCCCGAGGCTGTACCAGGCATTTGGATTCTTCGGATCCTGTTTGAGCGCATCGTCCAGTGCGGCCTTGGCTTCGTCCACTTTCTGCAGGTTCAGGTATGCAACGCCCACGTTCAGCCGCGCAATCGCCAGCTTGGGATCGGCTTCCGCAGCCTGCTGGAAGGACTTCAATCCCTTTTCGAAAAGCTGCTGGTTCATGTAGGCCACGCCGAGGTTGTTCAAGCGCGCCGCTTCGATCGGATTCGGCTTTGACTCGGGAGTAAGCAGGCCGAAGGCAGCAAGCAGCGTGGCGATAAGAGCAACGGGGATCCGCGGAGTCATCACAAGGATTTAACCACAAAGCAGGCCCACCCAGGAGGAGGCGGCAACAGGTCAAAACTAATCATGGTTGTCATTTCGAGCGAAGCGAGAAACCTGCTTTCGTCGACAGTAGCAGCGAACAGCAGGTTCCTCGTCGCGTTCGCTCCTCGGAATGACAAACCTTGATAGTGCTTGAACAGTCGAACGAACTATCGCGGACACCTTATTTGCCCGCCGGCGCCTTGCCATATGTCCGGTTGGCGATCACGCCCTTCCCTTCCTGCACCGTAACGGTCTGGCCGGCGTCGATGTTTGAAAGCTTGTCCACCTGCCCGCTGGGCCACTGAATTTCAACGCTCTCGGCTTTGGTTTGCGCCCCCAGGCCGAAAGTCAGCACCAGTTCGCTCTGTGCCAGATAACTCGACCCGGAGCGCAGCATCTTCCACTGCTTGTCGCTTCCCGAGGTCACGCGGACAACCGCACCGATCCCGTCGCGATTCGACTTCGTTCCCACCAGTTTGACGCGTAGGCTGTGATTCGATCCACCTTCGTTGTGGAACAGATACGCCGGCCCCGCGTTCGTGGTCAGCAAAACGTCGAGGAAGCCGTCGTTGTCGATATCGCCATATGCCGCGGCCCGCGCCACTTTTGGCGCGGCGAAGACGCTCCCCATTTGCGCGGTGACTTCAGTGAATTTCCCGCCGCCCAGATTACGGAACAGATGCGGGGGCTCGGCATAGCTGACCCGCTTCTGCACCCGCTCGATCTGATCTTCAATGTGACCGTCGGCGACGAAAATGTCCTGCCAGCCGTCGTTGTCGTAATCGAAAAAGAAGCAGCCAAATCCTAGCGTGACCAGGGTCGCCCGTCCGACCTCTGATTGCGGTGCTTCGTCGACGAACAGTCCGTTGCCCTCGTTGTGATAGAGCGAGACCATCTGATTGGCGAAGTTGCTGATCATGACGCTGGCGTGACCGCTGCGATCGTAGTCGGCGGCGTCCGCGCCCATGCCCGCCCGCGCAATCCCATCCTCGCTGAAACCGATGCCCGCTGCGACGCCACGTTCCTCGAACGTTCCGTCTTTCTTGTTGAGGTAAAGCTTGTTGGGCTGCGTGTCGTTCGCGATCAGGATATCCGGCCAACCATCTCCGTTGTAGTCGAGAACCGCGATTCCCAGACTCTTTGATGTGGGATCGCCGAGTCCAGCCTTCTGCGTGGCGTCTTCAAACTTGCCGCTGCCGAGGTTGTGCCACAGTCGCAGCGACGTGCCTTTATACGACTCCGGCGTGCAATAGGACTTGTGCGCGCCGTCGAGCGTGCAGTAGAGATCGGTCTGCTCGGTCCACTGCACATAATTCGCGACCACGAGATCGAGTTTGCCGTCGCGGTCGTAATCCACCCAGGCGGCGCTGGTGGAGAACTCGCTCGGCCCCCACATTCCCGCGGACTTGGTGACGTCGGTAAACGTGCCGTTGCCGTTGTTGTGAAACACATGACTCTGGCCCAGCGCGGTGACGAAGATATCGTCAAAGCCGTCGTTGTCGTAATCGCCGACAGCCACGCCGAACCCGAACATCGGAACCGCGAGGCCCGCCTTGCGCGTGACATCGGTGAATGTGCCGTTGCCGTTGTTGTGGTAAAGCTTCAGACTCGTAGCGCCGGCGTGGGCGTGCCCGGAAAAATCATCTCCATTGATAAGAATGACGTCGGGGTATCCGTCATTGTCGTAATCGATGAAAGCGCAGCCCGGCCCCATGGTTTCCGGCAGCCATTTCTTTCCGAAGGCGCCGTTGTTGTGGGTGAAGTGGATTCCCGCCTGCGCGGTGATGTCGCGGAAGTGAATCTGCGCGTGGCTCGTTGTCGCCAAGGAAAGCAATATCAACCACGGAGACACGGAGGCACGGAGAAAACTCAAGAAAGAGAATTGATATTTTTCTCCGTGTCTCGGTGCCTCCGTGGTGAATTGCATCGAGAAGAGGCGCATTATCTGGAAGCCCCGGCAGATGTCGCGGACGCAGGCAGGGCCTTTCCCGGCCGGACACCCGAGAGCCTGCCCTGAGCCCGTCGCAGGGCGGCTGTCCCCACATGTTTCGAAGCGATCGCTGGCAAGGCAACCGAAACATGCTCATGCACTAACTGCCGCTCGTTGTTGTCTTCGGGATGAAGCTGGCGGTAAGGCCCGGTGATCGCCTGCGACGACTCGTCGGCCTTGAACCGCATGTAGCGCGCTTCGTGCTCCTTGGCCAATTTTTCCTGGCCGAGGCCGTTGTAGCACAGCATCAGGTTGTAGTGCGCCTGCAAGTCTTCAGGATCGATCGCCAGCACCGACTGCAGTACCTTCACCGCATCCTCGTATTTGCGTTGCAGGAACAAAACCCGCCCCAGGTCATTGATCGCAACCCGGTCGCGCGGATACTGCGCCAGCACAATTCGCAAGCGCGCCGCCGCGCCCTCATAATTCCCGTCCGCGCGAAGAACCTTGGCATAGAAGAAATTGGCGCGGGCCAGGTTCGGAGACAGGGCCAGAGCTTTCTCCAGCACGGTACGGGCGCGCGCCATGTCGCCCTCCTGCACTGCGCAGCGGCCAATGTTCACCCAGCCGTCGGGATTATTGGGATCCGCCTCAGTAATCTTCTGGAAAGCCGCGGCCGCGCCCTTCAGGTCCCCCTGCAGGAATAGCCCGATTCCATAGTCATTCCAGCGCTGCCACTCTTCCTTGCGGACGATGGTCTTAGGCTCAGCCACGGGGGCGTTGTGCGCGATCACGGGAAGCGTAACCTCGTTCTCGGCGATGGCGACAATTGGCAAGTCGGGAATCTTTTCTTCCTTCGCCGAAACTCCGCTGAGAGATGCCGTGAATAGCGTTGGACGGTCATCGTAGTCCGGCGCAACCGAGTTCGGTTTCGTCAGGTCAGGTATGCCGGCGAATGCCTCCTGCGTTCCATACCACGCGAACTTCCGGTAGCACAGCCGCGCATGCAGCGTGATCTTGTTGCCTGTGTTTTCCGGGATGAGCATGCGATAGTGCACGGTGTCGGCCGCGCCCGGCGGGATCAGCCGCACATACACCACCGCCCGCGTGGCCCACGCATTGCGCTTGTTGATGGGGTTCCCATGCGCGTCGATCTGTAGCGACCGGTAGAAGTGCGCTCCTTTTTCTACCGGACCATGCCCGTTATCTTCGACGCTGCCGCTCCAGAAGATGGTTTGCCCCTTGTCGTCGGTGCCTTTCAGTTCGAGCCATGTGTCGTAAGCGTCGACGGTGCCGCCGGGGAAAAAGTGTCCAACTTTCTTCGTGCGTACCACCACATCCACGCGCACCGTATCCCCGCGGCGCAAGGCCGGATGCACCAGGTTCAACGGCGCAGTCACCGGAGCAACTTCTCCAGCGGTCTCGGCACTCACCTTGCTCTCGGCTTCTTCTCCAACCGCGAACGTCGTTGACAGTTCCGACTGCGTCGTGGCGCCGGGCTTGAGCGGAGCCTGCGCCGGAGACAGAGCAAAGATATCCACCGTCAGCTGGCCGTTCTTCAGGAAGTCTTCCGTCAGTTTTAGCTGGGGCGCATCTTCATTCGCGGTCGGTACCGCGGTGTTGGCCGCGGGAAATCGATGCGAGTGCACAAAGCCGTTGATGTTGCCCGCGTCCTTCGAGGCCTCCGCCGGCATGTGGCAATCGGCGCACTGCTGCGGCTTGGGCGGATAGTAGAACGAACGTGCGCCCTGCCCGGATACTCCGCTGGCCTGCCAGTTGTCGTATTCATTGAACCCGCGGAACCAACGGTAATTGTTGACCGGAACGTCCAGGTGCACCTTGTGGCAAGAGGAGCAGAACTCCGCCGTCTGGTCGCGCATGAAGGGCTTGAGGAACACGCGCCGGTGCGGTTCCGGATTCAGCCGGATCAGAAAATCGTGCAGAGCACGCGCCACCGGATTCTGCGTGGCCGCTAACTCGTGCAGCTTGGGATACTCCAGATAAAAATCGCCCTGCCCCATCGTGCTCTTCACGTTGGCGATGGAGTGGCACATCATGCAGCCCAGCCCGGCCTGCGCCTCGGGCCGGTGGACGATCTGCTTGATCGGAGTATCCATCAATCCCGCATACAGCACCGCGGGATCGTGGCACCCGCCGCACCATTTTGAGGGCTTGGTGCCGATCGTATCCTGCATGTACTCGATCGACTTGCGGTACCACTGATTGTTGAACGACGAAAAGTGGTGTGCCGAGCTGAACCACTGGTTGTAGATATCTTCGTGGCAGCGCTTGCA
Organism: Candidatus Sulfotelmatobacter sp.; assembly: GCA_017883425.1. Taxonomy (GTDB): domain Bacteria; phylum Acidobacteriota; class Terriglobia; order Terriglobales; family Acidobacteriaceae; genus Sulfotelmatobacter. The sequence goes on from JADGNP010000350.1 coordinate 5,058, forward strand.
GGAGTCCGACTCCATGAAGAACTTGCTGGGAATTTTCTGTTTGCCGTAAACCTGCGCTGAACTGGGGAAGAACGCCCCCTCGGGGCCGTCGCCTTCCCCGTTCATGGTGTCGGGAGGCATGGCCGGATTCTCGATACGGTTGCGCGTCTGCCAGCTCTCGCGCACGTAGCGCGCACCGTACCCGATACCGGCAAGCAGAGCCAGACAGATCGCCGCGCGTACCGCAGCCGCGCCCACGCTGGATTCAGACGACTCACGCCGCCCCAGCCAACCCGCGATCAGCAGCCCCACACCTGCGAGGGAAATCACAATGTGGAAATAAAGCTTGTTCCATTCTGTGCGCGGAGTGCCTGTCTTGATGAGGATCAGTCCCAGGATCGCTCCTATAGCAATCAGCAGCCAGCCGGCGCGGGAGGAGAAGCTTCCTGTGCGAACCAGCCGGAAGAAGACAGGGACGAGGAGGATCGCGGCGAGCACACCTCCCACGGCATGCAGGAGGACCACGCCCGCATAGAAGATATTCGGCTGGGGAAACGTGTAGAGATACGCGGCAGAAACGACGAGAAAAGGCAGCAGCCAGGCCAGAGCCCGGCCAACGAATCCCCCAGATTTAGGCATTTCCCGCATGAGCGACGGCGTACGGCAGTTGCAAGATTAGCAGCCCCACAGTAGCTGAAATCCCGCGCAGATAAAGTTATACAGTGCGGTCGGCAGGCGGAATAATACAAAAATACTAGCGAGAGACCGTCGGAGCTGTTAGCTGATCGGCGGGATTTTCCATACTCCACACGCCCGCTCCAGCGCCGCGGCGACAGCCAGCACCTGTTCTTCTTCCCACGGGCGCCCGACGATCTGCACGCCGATGGGCAAGCCTTCCGCGGAATGGCTCACGGGAACCACCGCCCCGGGATTCCCCAGCAGATTGAACCATTCCGTGTAACTCCACGCGTCGAGATAGTTCACCGTCTTGCC
>JADGNP010000351.1 GCA_017883425.1 Candidatus Sulfotelmatobacter sp.
GGACCGCATCAGTTCGAGGCCATTACTCTTCGTAACCACGCCCTCTCGCAGCCTGTAGTCGAAGCTCATTCTGCCGTTCGCAAGCTCATCCTGGAAATGGACATTGCGCAGATGTCCCTCGACCGTCCCGCCGATGTCTGTCAGAGCCAGGTCATGTGTGCTCACCAACCCGATGGCGCCGCGATTCACCAGCGCGCGCACGATTCCCTCGGCGCCAATGCGGCGATCCTTCGAGTTTGTGCCTTGCAACAGCTCATCCAATAGAAACAGCAGTGGCGGATCGCCGCCCGCGAAATCGAAGATCTGGCGCAGCCGCGTGATCTCCGCGTAAAAACGCGAGCTGCCTTCGCGCAGCGAATCGTTGATGCGAATGCTGGCGCCCACCTGCAGCGGCGTCAGCACAAGGCGGCGGGCTCGCACGGGCGCTCCCGCCATGGCCAGCACAACATTCATCCCAACAGCGCGCAACAGGGTGCTCTTTCCCGACATGTTGGAACCGCTGACCAACAAAACCCGCGTTTCCCCACAGATGCTCACGTCGTTGCGAACGCAGAGTTGCGCCGAGACGAGCGGATGCCCGAGCGCTTCACCGTCGAACGATGCGGCACCGTCGGTGAACTCCGGAAACGGATCCGCAGGATGCTCGAAGCTGTACGTCGCCAATGAAAAAAGCGCCTCCATCTGTCCCATGGCATCCACCCACAACCGCAGGGCGCTACCGTGAGCCTGGCGCCAGCGCTCCGCCGCAAATGCTACTTGCACGGAGTACATGAGCGGAGCGTCGATGATTCGCACGAAGACGTTATGGCGCGAGTTGATCCGGTCCACCAAAGTCCTGAGCCGCGCGATCGCCTGCGAACTCGGGACGCCGCTCGACAAAAGCTCCCGCTGCAACGCCTGCAGTCGCGGCGCCCGGAAAGTGTGCGCCTCCACTCGCGCGAGCACGCCCGAAAGCAGATCCAGGTCGCGAAATGCATGCTCGGTTCCGTGCAGTACCTCCTCCAGTGCTTTCTTCAATTTGTACGTAACGATGGCTTCGATCACAACGATCAGTACCAGCGGCGTCGCGATCCCCCAGTGCGCCCACACGACCGCTGCCGAAACCGCCAGCGCAGCGAGGAAGGGCGCCAGCCATCGAATCCACAACGGCTTCATCAGATTCGGCGATTCCGCCCACTTCAACAGCGCAGCCGGATGCACACCCACGCCAACATCTTCGCCCAGCACCGCCAGATCCTCTCGCAGATCGAGTTGATCGCGCAGTTCCTCTACCGCGGCATGCCGCTCGCGGATCCGTTCCACAGGGGAAGGAGAAAGCAGCCATTGTGCCAGCGTGTCTTCCCCCATGCGCGTGCGCGCGGTGGATAGAAGCTGGAACAAGCTGCCCTGGCCGAACAAGTCGAGATCGGCGGCGTATACGTGATGCGGATCGTCGAAGCGATCGCCGGTTTCTCCGGACCCGGCCCAGCGATCTTCGACGCGGGCCAGCCCTCTCTCATAAAACGCGGCAGCACGCTCGGCCAACTCGCGAGCCCGCAGAATCCGCGAATGATACGCCGCGATGCCCACGAACGCCGCTACCGGCACGGCCAGCCCCCAGGGTGAGAGGTAATGCCCTCGGAACGAAGCCCAAGCCAGGAGCGTCGCCAAGACAGCTAAAATAAGCCGGAAGTTCCCGAGCCGGACATGAATTTTCTCGTAGCGGGCAACGCGCGACTGGCGGGCGTTTCGACGCTGGACGTATTCTTCGGAGGGCAGCACTGGCTCAAAATGTAGCAGGTACACCGAACCCGAGGAAGGGCGCTATGCCGCCACGGCGAGGCTCCTCAGGAATCCGATTCAGTCGTCTCGAACCTGCCGGAGTTTCAGGAGGGCGCCCATGGTGAATCAGAACCGTTGCCGGGTGTGGCAGGGAACAATCCCGCAACTCATCTCGCCCTGGCATGCAGCGCCCGGCGGGTATCCTCCAGGGTCTTGATGAGCGACTCCTTCGGGAGCTTTTGGATGACCGGTTCGATCATCCATCCCATGCCGTAGGGCACGTCCCGCGTCAGCGAAATCGCTCGACACTCGACGTACACGTCGTTCTCCCGCTCTTCGAACCGCCAGCAGGTATCCAGGCGCCATAGGAATCCGTGACCGGTATCGGGCGGCAACACTGTTTCCTTCGGGCTTCCCGCATTTTCCACCTCCGCAATCCGCGTCGTGTGCGAGCGACAGACCCAGTGCGTTCGGTCGAGGGCACGATACTGCACGTCGTGATCGGTATCCAGGACCACCGTGATAATCTTCTTCTTCAGAAGCCGCAAGTAGACTTGGAAATCGTTGTCCTTCCGACTCACCAGCCTCGAATCCATCACCTCGGGCTTGTAGATATTCTTGTGATTGTCATAGTCCTGGATCAAGCCCAGCGTAGCTTCGACGGTGGCACCCGGAATGAAGGCGGCGCCGATCCAGTCATGGATCAAACCGTTCGGCACTTTGACGGGCCTTTGGCCCGCCCAGAATTGAGCCACCACTTGGCCTTTCCGGACGTGTTGGGCTCTCTCCGGATCCAGGTCTGACCACAGAAATGCCCCGCTGGCGCCCAGCGTCGGCTCCATGGCCGCTTCCGCTTCTCGAATGTAGGCATCGAAAGCCTCTACGGTTTGAGGAGCTAACTCCACTCGCGTTGCGGTTTGCGCCACAGTGTCGAACCTATTGAATCGTGATCCTGCCAGGACCGCCGATTATATTCCAGGATGTGCCCTGATGAACGCAATTGAGCACAACGCGTTAACCGAGACGCTGCACGGCTTGAGCGCGGACTGCGAGGGAAACGATTCGCTATGCAGGACGCCGCTTCCAGACTCTACTGTAGATCAGCCTTGTCCGGGTTGTAGTAGAAGCGAAAGCGCAGCGCGAGATAAGGCCCTGTGAAATCGCTGGGCAGTGGCGGAAATGGATTCGAAGCGGAGATGCCAGCCCATGCCGCGCGATCCAGAGCAACGTCGTTGGAACTGGCCATCAGACGCATGTCCGCGACCTTGCCATCTTTCGTGATGGCAAACTCAATCGCGAGCTTCCCCTTTTTCATCTCGGCGGATTCCGGAATCGCGCGATACCAATTCTCGCGGACTTCCTGCAAAATGCGCTGCAGGTACGGGCCGAAGTCGACGCCCTGTGTGTCGCTAAGCACCTCAAGATTGCCCAGCTGCCGGCCATGCGCTCCCGTGCCCAGGCCGAAGTCGCCTTCCTGACCTCCGCCTCCGCGGTGGGCTGCAGCCGCTTGCGTAGCCTGCTGAATCGCCGAGCCCGCAGTCATCCCCGTTCCGTACTTGCTGAACGAATCGTTAGGCCGGGCCGGCAACTGCAACTGTGCCGTCTGATTGCTCTGGAACTGGGGACGTGGCGTCTGTTGCTGCCCTGGCTGCGGAGAAGGCGGCTGGTTCTGCGCCATGGCTTGCGGCGCTGCCGGTTGGGGCTCACGCGGACCCGTCATCCCGGGAGCGCCCGGAGGGGGCGTCGCCAGAATCTTCTGTAACTCTTTGACGTCAAGCTCGGGGTGCCGCGAGGTCGCGATGCGGTCTTTATCCGATGCGATGTTTGTGTTGGGCCTGCGTGTGGGCTTTTGCATGTCCGGCGGAAGCGCCAGGAACGTCAGGTTCTTGTCTTTGGTCGAGTCCATCGGCACGACGACCGCCGTGTGCCACCCAACGTACTTCTCGATCAAGTTGAAGTTCCACAGCGCAATCGTGATCACCATGTGCACGATGATCGAAATCCAGATGGCTTCGCGCCAGCGTGAGCGCTGCAGATCATCCTGCAACTGGATGAGCAGGTGCGGCACATGCGCATCCAGATCACGGTAAGCGGTTTCCCAGTCTCGCGTATCGTACAGGCCGAGTTGCTCCGGTTGCGGCTTCTCGGGCGGAGCCACCGGATCCTGGAATGGAATTTGCGTGATCGGCATGCGCTGAGCTTAGTTATGGAAGCTTTGGCTGTATCCGCTGCTCGTTAGACACCGAATACACTCGCGGCGTTGCATCCGGCCTTCTAGGAAGTAATGCAAAGTGCGCGCGGTGCTCTACAACTAAGTTACCTCTATTTTCGCATCTTTCGCGGGATTCTGCTCAGCAACAATTAGGCCGCGACTTAGGTGTGTAAACATATGTAAATAGGGCTGGAGAGACTCATGTGGGGACAGCCGCCCTCGGCTGTCCGCCGGGCGCAGCCCGGCAACTCAATGCTTCGCTTTGGCGATGCCGGCGAGATCAACCTTCTTTTCGTGTTCACGAATCGCAGCCACAATCTCCAGCGCCAGCGCCAGCGCGCGGCGGCCATCTTCCAGCGGAACCACTGGCGTGGAACGCTCCCGCACGGCGCGAAGAAACGCCTTGAGCTCCGCGTGCAGCGGCTCTTCGGAGGCGACCGGAGGCTTCGTGACCCCAATCTGGGGATTCACGGAAGGGGTTCCCGACGCCGCGCCATCGTGGCCGACGGTGAAGACCAGCACTTCCTGGCGTCCGTAATCGAGCGAAACGTACTGTCGCGGCTGGAAAAAACGCAGCTTGCGCACCCGCTCGGTGGATACGCGGCTGGCCGTGAAGTTCGCGATGCAGCCGGATTCCAGCTCCAGACGCACATTCGCGATGTCCACTTTCCCGGACAAAATGGGCAGCCCGACCGCGCGCACCTCCTTGACCGGAGATTTGGCAAACGCCAGCACGATGTCGAGGTCGTGGATCATCAGATCGAGCACAACATCCACATCGAGCGAACGCGGCGTAAATACACTGAGCCGGTGCACCTCGAAAAACATGGGCTGCGTCAGCAAGGGAACCGTGGCCCGGACCGCTGGATTGAAGCGCTCGAGATGCCCGACTTGGGCGATTCGTTTGTGCGTGGCCGCGAGTGCAACCAGCTCCTCCGCCTCGGCAAGCGTTGCCGCCAGCGGCTTTTCAATCAGCACATCCACTCCCGCCTTCATCAATTCGCCGGCCACGCTCCGGTGATGCACGGTGGGACACGCCACCGAAGCGGCTTGCAGTTCGCTATGTGTGGTCAGCATCTGGTGCACCGATCCGAAGCCCTTGCACCCGAACTCGCGCGCTACCGCGTCCGCCCGGCTTACGTCGGGATCGACCACTCCCAGCAACCGCACCGGCTCCCCTTGCTGTTCGAGTTCCTTGTAAACTCGGGCATGATTGCGCCCAAAGACGCCCACGCCCACCACGGCGACGGAAATCGGATTGTGCGATGGCAGGAGAAATTCTCGATGGCCGGTTGCCGGAAACAAATTGTAAACGTAAACCAGGCAAAGAGCATCTGGAATAGCGCCGCTGTGCTCGCGCTATTGGCGTCGGGAGCTGCACGGCGCGGGGCTTTCCCAGAGGATTTTGGGTAGGGCGCGGCTTCCAGCCGTGCCGCCGCCGCGGAATGAAGATGCTGGCTTCAGAGTTTGCTGAAAAACTCGATTTTGGGTGCCGCAGCGCTTTCAGCGCTGCGGTTAAGCCCTTCTTTTCTTCGAGGGCTTTAGCCCCTGAGGGGCGTTGCTTTTCGGCCAAGAGACGTTTAATGCAGACTCACTTCATCAAACCTAACCGCAGAAAGGACTGAATCGCCCCATGAGGACGATCGCGCTGCTGACCATCTCCAACATCTTTATGACGTTTGCCTGGTACGGACACCTGAAGTACCGCGAGGTGCCGCTCTACAAAGTGATCGCGGTGAGCTGGCTGATTGCCTTTTTTGAATACTGCTTCCAGGTCCCCGCAAACCGCATCGGCTCTTACGAGTTCAGCGCAGCCCAACCTGGCGGGGTTCGCCCTGATCGTCGCGGCCGTCGCGGTGATCTTCAAGAAATGGTGAGGCAAGAAGTGGTGTGGTGTGGCGCGGGCGCCCCCGCCCGCGATCTTGGGGAAGGGCGCGGCTTCCAGAACCTGCGGAAAAACTCACGATTCGTATCAGGCTATGCCCTTCAGGCATAGCGTAAGTGCTGGCTAATCAATCACGCCTTCAGGCGCTGCAGCGCGGAATGCGAGTTTT
>JADGNP010000352.1 GCA_017883425.1 Candidatus Sulfotelmatobacter sp.
TGCAAACCGCGTCGATCACAACAACAGTCCTAGCACTGCCCCTGTGGAAAATGACCCTGGCCAACCCTGGCCCACTACCAAAACTTTGGGTGTCGTTCGCGATTTCATTCACTGCCCGTACAATAGAAACAACGGAACTCTTCAGAAACAATGGAACCTCGGCCGACCAAAACAGCATCCAAGTAGTTCGGCAGATCGAGGTCCAGGACCCTACGGAGGCTAGCGAACCAGATTGGACGGATACGAGAAAGTAGCAGAGGACATGGAGCAAGGCGCGCATGCGAGCAACGTCAGGAACGTCCTGACGCTGGAAGAAATTGGGAACCTCGCAGCCGATGGCGGCCAGCCAGCGGAAACGCTGATGAACGTGGTTGCCCTCATCGCCAAGAGATTTCGGACGGATGTGTGCTCAGCGTACTTGCTGCAACCGGATCGCGCCAATCTGGTATTGGCGGCGACCGTCGGACTTCGCCGGGAATGTATCGGCAGCCTGCGGATGGCGGTACGCGAAGGGCTCACCGGCCTGGTGGCGCAACTGGTGCGGCCGGTTTCCGTCGAACAGGTGAAGAACCATCCCCGGTTCAAGTATTTCCGGGACGCTGGCGAGGATGCCTACCAGTCGTTCCTCGGCGTTCCCTTGATCGAACGGGGCGTTCTGCAGGGGGTTTTGGTCGTTCAAACCATCGCGGCCCGCGTCTTCAGCGAGGACGAAATTCGGATGCTGACAGAGGCTGCGACCCAGGTCGCTCCGGTAGTGAGTGAAGCTCGTACGCTCGATCGCTTCATCGCTCCCTTGCAGGAGCGGCTGTGGGCACTGGCCCGCAATCTATGGTGGAGCTGGGACCATAACTCCTCCAGTCTATTCCTCGATCTGGATCCGGCGCGCTGGAGCGAGCTCAACCACAATCCGGTGGCGCTGCTGGGCGAACTGCCTCTCGCCAAACTGGAAACCCGGGCGGCGGAGCTCATGCTGCATAGCCGGGTGAACTACGCGTATCGCCGCATGCTGGAGTATCTGGAAGCCGATCGGACCTGGGGGACAAGGCACGCCGGCGTGTTGCGACCTCACCCGGTGGCCTATTTCTCGGCGGAGTTTGGTTTGCACGAGTCGTTGCCGGTTTATTCCGGCGGCCTGGGAGTGCTGGCGGGGGATCACATCAAGAGCGCGTCGGACCTGGATATTCCTCTGGTGGGCATCGGTTTGTTCTATGGCCAGGGCTATTTTCGGCAGAGGCTCGACCTGGGCGGCTGGCAACGGGAAGAATATCTGAAGACCGACGTCAATCAAATGGCCATGGAGGTGGCGATCGGGAAGGACGGCCGGCCGGTGGTGGTGGAAATCGAGACGCGCAGTGGCCGGATTCAGGCAAAGGTCTGGCGCGTGGAGGTGGGACGCCGCGACTTGCTGCTTCTGGATTCCGATGTGGAAGGGAACGCCCCGGAGGACCGCCAACTGACCTCGCGGTTGTACGGAGGAGACCTCCGCATCCGCATTCGTCAGGAGTTGCTGCTGGGGGTGGGCGGATTACGCGCTCTCAAGGCTCTGGGGATTTCTCCGGGCGTTCTTCACCTGAACGAAGGCCACAGCGGGTTTGCGGTGCTGGAAGCGATTCGCATGCGGATGGAAGAAGAAGGCATCGCGTTTGACGCAGCGGTTCCGCGAGTTTCCCGTGAAGTGGTGTTCACTACGCACACTCCGGTGCCTGCCGGGCATGACCGTTTCGACGCGGGTCTGGTCGAGGAGCACATTGGTCCCCTGCGGGAAGCGCTGGGGCTCTCGCAGGAAAGCCTGCTGGGACTCGGCCGCGAGAATCCCAACGATGCGGACGAGCTTTTTTGTATGACGGTACTGGCGCTGCGACTCTCGCGCCGCGCCAATGCAGTTTCGGCGCTGCACGCCGAAGTGTCGCGCGCGATGTGGACCGGGTTATTTCGAGACAAACTGGAAGACGACGTACCCATTGGACACATCACCAACGGAGTGCATGTTCCGTCGTGGCTGGCGCCGGAGATGTTCCGCCTCTACGATCGCCATCTGGGCACGGACTGGCACCAGCGCGGCAGCGAAGCCAAAATCTGGCTGGGGATCGAGAACGTGGACGACGGCGAGCTTTGGGAGACGCACCTCAACCTGAAGTCCCAGCTGATTGAGTTTGTGCGGCGGCGAGCAGTCTATCAGGCGAAGCGCCGGGGAGAATCGCGGGAGGAGTTGCAGCGCCTGGAGCGCGTGTTGAGCCCCGATGCCCTCACCATCGGGTTTGCCCGCCGTTTTGCCACATACAAGAGAGCCAATCTGATCTTGACGGACATCGAACGGCTGGCTTCCATGGTGAATAACCCGAACCGTCCGGTGCAGTTCGTGTTTGCCGGCAAGGCGCATCCGCTCGACGAGCCCGGCAAGCGCGTGTTGCAGCAGATTGCCGAGTTGATGCGCGACCCCAAGTTCCGGGACAAGTTTGTGTTTGTGGAGGACTATGACATCAATGTCGGGCGCCATTTTGTGCAGGGCGTCGATGTCTGGCTCAACAATCCGCGGCGTCCGCAGGAGGCCTCGGGCACGAGCGGTCAGAAAGTGGTGCTGAACGGCGGCCTGAATCTTTCCGTCCTGGACGGCTGGTGGGCCGAAGCCTTCGACGGTATGAATGGTTTTGCCATTGGAACCGGCAGAACGCACTCCAACATGAGCGTTCACGATGCCCGCGACGGAGAAGACTTGCTGCGAACGCTCCGTGAGGGAGTGATTCCGCTTTACTACCAGCGGGATCGCGATGGCCTTCCGCGGGGCTGGATCAAGCGCATGAAGCGGACCATCCGCACGCTGGGCTGGCGCTTCAATGCGGAGCGCATGGTGATGGACTACACCCTGAAGTGCTACCTTCCCGCAGCGGGCGGGACCTCCAGCGACATGAGAGCCAGTTCGTAGGATCGGCGCCGAGACGCATCAGCATACGGGCTGGAGTTTATGGCGGAGAGGGAGGGATACCCCGCCTGTTAAAACGCGGACTGCACGCCCTGCTGTTGGGAAGGGCATTCTGCGCTGTGCCCCAATTTCCTGAACCTGTTCATGAAAAAGCTAACCCGCGAGCGAGTTGTACCCACCATCTCTGCTAGAGTTTCTTGACTGATTTTGGGGACAGCAACTTCGTGCTTACCTTCCTTGCCGAAATAGCAACGTCCGAGCCAGTCTTTTTTCAGTGGAATTGAAAAGCTGGTCAACCAAATCCTCTTCGTATCGGATGCGGCTTGCCCTACAGCGCTATCGTTCCTTTCTTGACAGGTTGCTGAAACTGTAAGGACGAAAGCGTTTCCGGAGGTGTGTTCTTTTTTGAACAGACTGCTCAAGCCTCGACGCGTCAGACTCTCCAGAGACTTGGAATTCACGCAGGTCCGGTAGCCACACCAAGTTGTGGTGCACATCGCGGCGGCCCGTGAAGCGTTCTGTTCAAGCTGCCGCCAACCTAATAAGTCAGCCCTTCGAAGGAGTCAAAATGAGTCTAGAAATGATTCTGATTATCGTTCTGGTTGTGTTCTTGCTTGGTGGAGGCGGCTGGTACTGGCGCCGCGGGCGGGGTTAACATGAACTGTTCGAAACGGGAATAGCCGCCCTAGAGGGATCTGGCATAAATAGCGGTCCCGCCACACCGTCAACGACTTGACGTCGGAATCGAGGTCGATTCTTGTACATAGGATGGACTTCTATCGGAGCGGGTATTAGAAGCCCGCTCCTTAATTCGCCAAGATTCGACGATTAAGGAGAAACAGATGAAGCCGAGTACGAAGGATAAGATTAAAGGCACTTTTCATGAAGTGAAAGGCAAAGTCAAAGAGACGGCAGGCCAAGTCACGAACAACCCTGACTTAAAGGCTGAAGGCAAAGCCGAACACACCGCCGGCAAAGTTGAAAAAAAGGTCGGGCAGGTCGAAAGAGTGCTCGAGAAGTAAAGTAGGCGGACTCTGTCTGGAGCACGCTGCGTTCGGGACAACTGATCCACCACGGTTCCCCGCTCGTTACTGCAGGAAACCCGGCGGACGTCAGCTTGGCGCTCGAAGTTCTGCGGGCCATACATATCAGCCCACGAACCAACCACTTCGTCGCACCAACCCGCGCGGCTGTCCCCGTCAAACGCCTGAATCTGCGTCAACACGATTGCGACAACTCACCAATTACCAACAACAGCAAGATCAACAAAGGAGAAATAAAATGTCAGATCAAGAAAAGCCCGTTCCGGAACAGAAACCTGGAAACCAGCCGAACCAGCCAGTGCAACAGAAACCGCAGGTCCCGATCGCACAGCCCAAGAGTCCGCAGTCAGAACCAGAGAAACACGATCAAGAGAAGAAGCAGGCTTAATATAGGCTGCAGTGGATTTGGACCGGTGAAATGGAGAGCTCAGGGCGGTTCGACTGACATCGAGCCGTCCTGATAAACGTCGAAGGCGGGTGGCCCAGGCTTTTGATTTCGCTCGGCACCACTAAAACGGGGGGTGCCCCAGCGATCATACTGTTCGCGCGAAAGGCTTGACCGGATCACCTTGCCGGCGTAATCGTGATGTTCCGAAAAATGACGTGTCCGGCCTCAGTACCCTGCAGATAGATCGGCCCGGGTAGTGCTTCGTGACTATCCAAAGCCCCGCCGGTGATGCCCGCAATTTCCTGCTTGTCAATAATGGTCTGACCATTTTGTACAACGGTGACCACTCGTCCAACCAGCGTGATGTCGTAGGTCTGCCATTCTCCCGGCCTGCGCGGCTGTTCCGGCGAGGGCGCCAAGAAGCCGTACACGCCTCCGGTGCGCATAGTCGGCCCTTCTGGCTCGGGATCGTCTTCGATCTGAAGTTCGTACCGGCCGCGTAGGTACACACCGCTATTCGATCCTGGTGTGCAATTGAATTCGACGTGTAACTTGAAATCTTCAAACTTGGCATCAGTGATGAGTTCAGCGCCATGTCCGGGACTTACCAGCGTTCCGTTTTCGATCTTCCAGGTCGCCGTTGCGCTCGGATCGCTCATCCTCCACCCGCTCAGGTCCTTGCCGTTGAACAACTGTGTCGGCTTCCCCCACTTCGGAGCGCTCTTTCTCTTCAGGGACGGCGCTCTCTCGCCCGTCCATTGCCACGGAGTTCCATCGGGCCCGGTGGTGGTCCCCGCCAGCGTCTTCCCAGACCGCTTGCCCTCAAAGACCATGTCGTCTTTCCTGTCTTCCTCCCCCTTGGGAGAAACGAACGTGATCCGGCCATTCGATATCTCAATTTTCGGGAGCGGCCGCGCGTGTCCCCAGCGGCTCACCATTCGAGCTCTGAGCTGCCCATCTTCCTGGGTTATCTCCAACCACGAGGGATATTCGCGAAGCGGGGTCTTCAGGGTCAAATCCCAACGTCCCAGAAAAGACTGAACCGACGCAGCTGTGTCCGCAGAGTTCTTCTGTTCGGAATACACCCGCATAGAAAGCATCAGGATCAACGTTGTGAGCGCGAATACTCTCCGCCGAAGATTCATATCGCTACGACTGCCTCTCACCTGTTTTGCCATGAATCCTTGCCTCCAGCAAGGGATTGTAATTTATCACTTGGCGGGTACCCGCGGAGTTTCTGGCGGAGAGGGAGGGATTCGATTACCGCCATTTCCAGCAAGTCGTGGTGGTTCCTACACATAGCCATAATACCCTGTGTTTATGATGGTTTCAAGCACATTCTCGACTTAGGGTCGGTTGTCTGAGACGACCTCTAACGACCTCCATTGCCCATCAAAACGATATCACTGGTATCACCTGCAAGTGGTGTCGTCCCCATTGCTGCTGAGAACGCATCGGGCTATGCGGAAGTAATTCCAGGGGAACTGAATTGCGTCATTACTTTCTGCTTGCTCACCACCCAGGGAGTGGCACAGACCTTCCGACCGGCAGCCTCGGAGGGCGAGTCGTGACCGCTTGATCTCATCATGATCGACCCAACCGACCAAAGGGGTATTCCAACGCACTGCTGCGGTATCGATGTTAGAAAACCTGTA
>JADGNP010000353.1 GCA_017883425.1 Candidatus Sulfotelmatobacter sp.
GACCAGACTCGCGAGTTCTTTCGCGACTTTTTGCCACTTGTCTCGGGGCATTCTCGCGACGAGATCGTCGTGTGCCCACCGTTTCTGGACCTGCCCGCGGCGCTGGAGGCGGCCACAGAATCGAATGTCGCCATCGGCGGACAGAACGTTCACTGGAAGGAAGAAGGAGCGTTCACCGGCGAGACCTCCGCAGCGCTATTGCTGGCGCTGGGCGTGACCCACGTCATCATCGGGCATTCGGAGCGGCGCCAATACTTCGGCGAGACGGACGACACGGTGAATCTGCGGCTGAAAGCCGCGCTGGAAGCGGGACTCACGCCGATCTGCTGCGTGGGGGAAGTGCTGCAAGAGCGGGAGGCCGGACTCACCGACGACGTTCTCCGCCGCCAGTGCGTGCGGGCGTTCCACGCCGTCTCCGCGAAGAAGGCGGCAAAGCTCGTGGTCGCCTATGAGCCCGTGTGGGCGATCGGCACAGGCAAGACCGCGACGCCGGAACTCGCCGCCGAGGCGCATGCGGTGATCCGTCGCGAAGCGACCGAAATTTTCGGGGAAGAGTTCGCCGGGAAGCTGCGCATTCTCTACGGCGGGTCGGTGAAGCCGGAGAATGCCTCGGCACTCATGTCGCAGGAGGAAATTGACGGCGCGCTGGTAGGCGGAGCGTCGCTCGATCCGAAGTCGTTCGCGGCGATTGTGAAGTACTGAGAGATTGGAGCGGCGAGTTTCCCCCGGGGCTCGCCGGGTTTCCCCATCGCGCTGGAGATACTCTCTTCAGCGAACAGTGCGGTGATCCCAGTCACAGCACGACCTGGTAAACGGCGAATAGAATCCCAATCACAGAGCCACGCAAGTGGGCCCCTCAACCTTGTTCCTTGCATGCAGCGAGGAGGTCTTATGCCGCTGTCCAAGCTTCGTGAGTTTCTCGACTCCCAGCACATCAGATACCTGGTAATCTCTCACTCCCTTGCCTACACCGCTCAGGGAATCGCCGCTCTGACGCACGTGTCGGGCAAGAAACTGGCAAAAACTGTGATCGTCAAGATTGATGGCATCCTGGCGATGGCGGTCGTCCCAGCGTCGGTCCACGTGGATCTTGATCGGCTGAGAACCCTGACGGGCGCCCAGACGGTCGAGCTCGCTACGGAGCGCGAGTTCAAAGACGCGTTCCCCGATTGCGAGACGGGCGCGATGCCTCCATTTGGAAATCTCTACGACATGTCCGTGTATGCGGACGCGAGCCTCGCCGAAAACGAAGAGATCACCTTCAGCGCGGGCACGCATCGCGAACTGGTTCGCATGGGCTGGGACGACATGGTGCGACTGGTGAACCCGATGGTCGATAACTTGACCCACCATCGGCCCGCGGTGGTCGCAGCGTAGAACGGCGCTCTCGTGGCGGCAAGAAAGGGGGATAAGTGTGCGCGTCTCCCCTTCTTGCCTCCTCTTCTTCCTGCGCGGTGTCCAGCGGCTACAGAAGCTCCCCCGCCTCTTCCGAAGGGGATGAAAGCACACGCGTGGGACATTTCTATGGTGGACCAAGATTCGCAGCCAACATTGACAACTCGGCTATCCGACAGGCAAACTACCGCATTCGCTGGGAATCATCTCTAGCGAGCGCCTGCTGCGGCCCGGAAGCCAGAATGTCCGTTCAGGCCTTATAATCACTGTTCACTTCGTCCAAGGCCATGACCGAGCAACGGGTCTCGTACACGCTCGACTCCTCGTTGGAGACGATCGACAATGCGGAGGAGAAGGCCACCCGTATCGCTACCGAACTTGGTTTTGCCGACGACGAAGTCGTGCAGATTTCCATGGCCGTGCGCGAGGGCGCGGTCAATGCCGTCTTGCACGGCAATGCGTATGCTCCGGACAAGAAAGTGATCCTCGCCTTTGAGCGCACGGGCGGCGACCTGGTCATCACGATTCGGGACCAGGGCCCAGGGATGGATCTGAGCAAGATTCCCAACCCTTTGGCGCCGGAGAACCTGCTCAAAACGTCGGGACGCGGAATTTTTCTTATGCGCTCGTTTATGGATGTGGTCGAGATTCGCCCCACCCAAACGGGCACTGAACTCAAACTGATCAAGCACGTCCACGGGCCATCCGCGGGCGGCAAGGAGGCTTCCCAGTGAGCATGAAGGTTGGTAGTCGACAGGTGGATGGAGTTACGATTGTGGATTGCAGCGGCCGCATCACCCTCGGCGAAGGCAGCGTCATTCTCCGCGACACAGTGCGCGACCTGCTGGCCAAGGGCAACAAGAAGATTGTTCTGAATCTGCAGGACGTCAACTACATTGACAGCTCGGGCATCGGTGAACTGGTGAGCGCCTTCACCACAACCAAGAATCAGGGCGGCGAACTCAAGCTCCTGAACCTTACCAAGAAGGTCAACGACCTGCTTCAGATCACCAAGCTCTACACCGTCTTCGACGTAAAAGACGACGAAGCTTCGGCGGTCAAGTCGTTCCAGTAGACTCGGACATTCTCTGCGGGACATTGCGGGAATATTGTCTGCGGGTGCCCCATTTCTCGCATCGTGTTGCGAGAAGTGGGGACTTTGCTCAGTTTCATTCCGGAACGCCCCCCCCGAATTATTTTCACCCGTCACAGACTTCGTCCCGCGTCATTCCTAAGATCAAGGCATGTTGCCATTCACAGATGTGGGGACAGCCGCCCCCGGCTGTCCGGCCGGGCGTAGCCCGGCAGTTCTCCGCAGCCGGAGTCGCGGGCCGCTGGGAAACGCACTCGCCTTCGGAGCACTAATCCTGCTGTCCGCGCGCCTTCTCTGCGCCTCCGACTGCATCCCCATCCACGAAGCGGGCCAGCACGTCGGCGAAACCAAGTGCGTCGCGGGCAAAGTCCTCAAAATAAAAGTAGGAGCGAAAGGAGTTCATTTCCTCGACTTCTGCGAAGATCAGATGGCCTGCCCCTTCACGGTCGTCGTCTTCGCTTCCGCACTGAAAGATGTCGGCGACGTGCGCCACCTGGAAGGCCGCGTGATCGAAATCCATGGAGCCGTCAAGCTCTACGACGGCCGCGCTGAAATCATCCTCAACCGCATCAGCCAGATCACCGGGGGCGCTGCCATGATTCCTCCGTTGCCCAAAAACTACGACGTCGAAAATCGCGGGCACTACAGCGCCGGACGTCTCCGCCCCACCAAGAAACCGGCTAAAACCAAAGCCAGGCCCAACACCACCTCCACCTACGGTAACGAT
Source organism: Candidatus Sulfotelmatobacter sp. (assembly GCA_017883425.1). Lineage (GTDB taxonomy): Bacteria > Acidobacteriota > Terriglobia > Terriglobales > Acidobacteriaceae > Sulfotelmatobacter. Next base: position 3,216 of record JADGNP010000353.1, read on the forward strand.
GTCGAAGGCGAGGAACCGCAGTAACGCTCACACCATTCCCTTGCGCAGTTCATCCAGGGGATACTTCGTTCCCCGCCACACAATTCCGTCAATCCACAGCGTGAGAATCATCGAGCGCAGCAGCGTGTAGATAAACAATGCCGTGCTCAGCGGATGCAGCAGGAAGTAATACGGGGGCACCGCCGACCGCCATGACATCCCGACGTAAATCAGAAACATCGATCCCAACGCCACCCCATAAGGGACCCGCGCCCACCCGTGCGCCAGGAAGACGCCGAGAAACGGCCCGAAATTCAGAAACGCCAATCCGAACGCCGAGATCACGGTGCGCCACCACTGAAACGACAGCACCGCAAAAAAATTCTTGGTCAAGTTATTGACTACTCCCAGCGCGCCTTTGGCCCACCGGATCGAAATCAGGTCCCCGCCGAAGACGTTGCGCTGAGCGAAGCCCGCCTTCTTGACGACCTTTCCCAGTTTCATGTCGTCGAGCACTTCCATGCGCAGCGCCTCGTACGTTCCGACCGCGTCGTACACACGGCGCCGCACCAGGTTAAACGCGCCCACGCCCATGTGATCGTCGGTACTCGGATCGGCCACTTTCCACGGGCGGTGTCCGAACATGAACATCGTCTGGAAGAAAGCGATCATCATGTACTCGCCCGGCCGCTTCATGATCATCCGCGGAAACAACACCACATGATCCGCGGGCACGCTCTCCGCATAAGTCAGCGCGCGCCGCAGCGAGTCTGGTTTGAACAGTACGTCCGCATCGGTGAAGAGCAGCCAGTCGCCAGTCGCCTGGTTCGCCGCCGTCCACATGGCATGCGTTTTTCCGAGCCAGCCCGGAGGCAGTTCGCGGTGATGAACCACACGGAACTCCGGGGGCCCCATCCTTCTCTCGTCTTTTGCGAGAGGGTGGGGATTTTCAGGGTGCCCCATTTCTCGCGTCCTTTGCGAGAAAGCCTGCCCTGAGCAAGTCGAAGGGTGGGGCCTTTTCTCGATACTCTCCATGATCTCGCCCGTCCGGTCCGTCGACCGGTCGTTGACCGCGATCACTTCATAGTTGTCGTAGTCGAGCGCAAGCATCGTGTTCAGCGCTTGCTCAATGATCTCTTCTTCGTTGCGGGCCGGAACAATGATGGATACACGCGGATTCCCTGCCGACGAAACGGGATTCCGATTCCACTCCGGACGGGAAACATCGGCCACGCTGGGCATGCCGAGGGCAGCATCCACAATGCGGGAAAACCACGCCAGCGCCAGAATTGTTCCCGCAATCCAATGAATGTAAGCCATCCTGCTTAAGTCTTCCCTGCCCCGGCGGACGCGCCGTCGAGCGCAACCGGCGGGGCAAACTTCATCCCGTAGAACAGTATGGCAGAAGAAATCCCCATCGCGATCACCGGGAGAATGAATGCCGCCTGGAGCGAGCGCCGGTCGGCCACCCAACCCATCATCGTAGGCGAAGGCACATCACCCAAAATGTGGATGATGAAAATATTGACCGCCAGCGCTGTGACGCGAATGTGGGCCCCTACCGAGTTAATTACCGCGGCATTGAGGGGAGCGGTGTTGAGCAGAAGAAAAAATGCGGCTACCCCGATCGCCGGGATCATCAGCGGGCCTTTCACGAACAACGCCACGATCATGACCGGAACGCCGAGCAACATGCTCGCCGCTGAAACCAGATAGTAGGAACTCTTGATCTTCGGCAGCAGATAATCTCCCAGCCACCCACCTGCGAGTGCCGCCAGGATTCCATCCACGACAATAATGATTCCAAACGCAAGGTTGGCTGCTTCCAGAGTGTAATGCCGCTCACTGAACAGGAATTTCGGCATCCAAACCTGAATCCCCCCCAGGGAGAACGTCATCGCCGCCATGCCCAGGGTCGAGGTCAGAAATGCCGGATTGCGCGCCAGACCGAGTATCGTCCCGCGCTCCGGAGTCTCCTTCAGCGAATCAAACTGTCCCCGCTCCGGTTCCTTCAGAAACAGAACCGAGAGCGCGAGCAAGAAGCCCGGGGCGGCCGCAATATAGAATGGAAATCGCCACCCATAGTGCGGCGCCAAATACCCGCCGAGCAAATACCCCGCCGCCGATCCCACGGGAATCGCCAGATAAAATACTCCCAAGATGCGCCCGCGCTTTCTCTCGGCGAACAGATCCGCCACAAACGTCGGCGCGATCGTGACGAACGTCGCCTCGCCCACGCCCACCAGGGTGTGCCGGACCAGCAACTCGGTGTACGTGTGCGTGACCGCGGTGAGCAGCGTCAGCCCGCTCCAGAACAGCGCGCCCAGCACAATGATGAGCTTCCGCGAGTGCCGGTCCGCCAGCGGCCCCACAAACGGCGCCGCAATCATGTAGAAACCCAGAAAAGCGCTGGTCAGATATCCGATCTGCGCATTGGTGAGGTGAAACTCATCCTGCACCAGCGGCTGCACCGCAAACAGCACGTTGCGATCCACGTAATTGAGCAGATTGAGCGCCGTCAGGACAATCAGCGCGGTGCGGGGCTGGAGATCAGTCTGGGCCACGGGTCGAGCGAATATAGCATGGCGAATGACGGACTATCATTAGGCTGGAAGGATTTTCAGAGGATTGTTAGTCTGAGTTGGTGAAGACTAAGGGCATAGCTCGAAAAGGCGCGCCGCACTGGAGAGTTCACCCCGGTGAAATCCTGCGGGAAGAGTTTCTCAAGCCCCTCGGCATCTCCGCTTACGAGTTGGCAAAGCGCCTTCACGTTCCCGCGCCTCGCGTCAACGACATCGTA
>JADGNP010000354.1 GCA_017883425.1 Candidatus Sulfotelmatobacter sp.
CGACACGGCGCTCAAGACGGCGGACTCCGGTTACCTCACTCGTCGCCTGGTCGACGTGGCGCAGGACGTCATCATCAGCGAGTACGATTGCGGCACCGTTGACGGCATCTACGTGCAAGGTATCGTGGAAGCGGGCGAGATCATCGAACCGCTGCGCGACCGCATCGTCGGCCGCGTGTCGCTGGAGAAGATCAAAGACTACGACGGCAACGTCATCGTCGACATCAATCAGGAAATCACCGAAGACCTCGCCGGAGCGATTCAGGCTGCCGGTATCGAGCGGGTGAAGATCCGTTCGGTGCTGACCTGCGAATCGAAACGCGGGGTCTGCGTCATGTGCTACGGCCGCAACCTGGCTTCCGGACGCCTCGTCGAACTGGGCGAAGCCACCGGCGTCATCGCGGCGCAATCCATCGGCGAACCTGGAACCCAGCTCACCATGCGTACCTTCCACATCGGGGGTACGGCGTCGCGAGTCTCCGAGCAGTCGCGCCTCGATGCCAAGAACATCGGCAACGTACGCTTCATCGGATTGCAGACCGTCAAGTCCAAGACGGGCGATCTGGTGGTCATGAACCGCCAGGGCTCGATCGCGGTCGTCGACGAAAAGAATCGCGAGCGCGAACGGTACTCGGTCGTGTACGGCGCCAAGCTGAAGGTCAACGATGGCGCTCCGGTCACGCAGGGCCAGGTCATGGTCGAGTGGGATCCTTACACCTTTGCCATCCTGACCGAAATCGGCGGCACGATCCAGTTCAAGGACTTGCAGGAAGGGGTCACGCTCCACGAGGAAGTGGACGAAGTCACCGGTCTGTCGCGTCACGTGGTCGGCGATTCGCCCGACGAGAAGCGCCAGCCCGCCATCGTCATCAAAGGTAAAACCAGCAAGCGCTACCTGATGCCATCCCGCGCCCACCTTATGGTGCAGGACGGCGACACCGCTTCTCCGGGCGACGTGCTGGCCAAGATCCCGCGCGAAACCACCAAGACCAAAGACATCACGGGTGGTCTACCGCGCGTGGTCGAACTGTTCGAAGCCCGCAAGCCGCATGAGACTGCGGTCATCAGCGAAATCGATGGCACGGTCAAGTTCGGCGAGGTCTCCAAAGGACAGCGCAAGATCTACGTGGTGGCTGACAACGGTACCGAGAAGGAATACTCGGTTCCGCGCGGCGTTCACATCAACGTGCAGGAAGGCGAGCGCGTCAAAGCGGGCGAACCGCTTATGGACGGCCCGCTCAACCCGCACGACATCCTGGCCGTGCTCGGCGAAAAAGAACTGCAGGCTTACCTGGTGAACGAAATCCAGGAAGTCTATCGCCTGCAGGGCGTCAACATCTCCGACAAGCACATCGAAGTGATTGTCCGCCAGATGATGCGCTGGGTGAAGGTCGAGGACGTGGGCGATACGCGCTTCCTGCTCGAAGAGCAGACCGACAAGTTCGCTTTCCGCGAGGAGAACGAGCGCGTGATTGCGCAGGGCGGCAAGCCGGCCACGGGACGGCCGCTGCTTCTGGGCATCACGAAAGCATCGCTCTCCACCGACTCGTTCATCTCGGCGGCGTCGTTCCAGGAAACCACGCGCGTGCTCACCGAAGCCTCCATCAACGGCAAGGTAGATCACCTGCGCGGCCTGAAAGAGAACGTCATTGTCGGACGCCTCATCCCTGCCGGCACCGGCATGGAGTACTACCGCAACGTGCGCCTCTCGCCGGAAATGGAAGAGGCCGCGGCCAAGGTACAGGCGGAAGTCTCGGCGGCGTACGAGGAAGCCGAGCGCGCTCTCGAGATGATGCGCCACGAGGGCGAAACCGACGATCTGCCCGCGGAACTCCCCGCGGCCGAGTAGTCGAAACTGCAGCGAGATTCGGGGGCGAGCCACTTCGCCCCCGAAATTGCTTCTGCGATGGTTCTAAAACCCATGCACGCCAACCCCCGATTGCCCTTTGAGGAACGCGACGAACTTCCCTCGTTGCGCCCGGTGCCTCCCGGCCCTAATCTAGACCAGCGCATGCTACGCTTCTTCCGTCTCTTACGAATCGCCTTCTGGCGGGCCTTTGTCCACGACGCCTTCGCCACTGCCAAGGCTTCCGCCTATTCCTCGATTCTCACTTTCTTCCCGGTCTTGCTGATCATCGGATCGGGTTTGGCGACCTGGCGTAAGGGCGCGCCTTATCTGCGGGAGATCTCCTATGCTCTGGGCAGCATCCTTCCCGCGGGAGGAAACACCGCGCTGAGCTATCTGAAGGGAGCCGCGCAGCATCCGGTTGGCCTGTTGACCACCACCTCCGTGATCACGCTGTGGACTGCCTCCGGCGTCATGATCTCCTGGATGGACGGTTTTCGCCGTTGTTATGAGCTGCCGAAAATTTGGGGCTTGGTGAAAGAGCGCCTGGTCGCATTCCAGTTGGTCGTGTTCGCTCTGATTCCGATGACCTTCGCCACCCTTCTGGTGGCCGTGGGCAGCAAGTTCGAGGCTCGCCTTTTACCTTTCATCGACCCCAATTTCAGCGTCTACGTTTTCTTGCTGTGGGGCGCGACCCGCTGGCTGATCGCCACCCTGACCAGCATCGCGGTGATTGCTCTGATCTACCATCACGCCGTCCCGCGCACCCAGCCCTGGCACAGCGTGATGCCAGGCGCCATGCTCGCGACCATTATGTGGTTCTCGGTGACGGTTGGATTTCGCGCCTACCTGCAGTATTTCGGCAACTTCGCCACGATTTACGGATCGCTCGGACTCGCCATGGCGCTGCTGGTATGGATGTACCTGATTTCCCTGGTCGTCCTGGTGGGCGCGGAATTCAATGCGTTGCTGTTCCCGCGAGCCATGCTGGGGAAAGAGCTCACGGCGATCAACGGCCCGGGCGCGGCTAACTAGGCCCCGGTAGAGACGTTGCTGGCAACGTCTCTCTCCCCCACAAGAGAGAGGCAGCAAGCTGCGTCTCTGCGATGATGATCCTGAACCGCAGCCAGCCCCGTTTGAGGAGTAGTGGATCAGTTTGACACTGGAAGAGAAAAACCATGAACCACGAAGTGTCACGAAGGGCTTGATTTGTAGGTGTTTCCTTCGTGTGACTTCGTGTCCTTCGTGGTAAAGGTCGTCAAATTGAGCCAGCCCCGTTTGAGGAGACAGGTTGACAGCCAGCAAGCCAGAATCGATCGCAGATCCCTCCACGGGCAAGCCTTCTCCTCGCCGCGCCAAGATCATCTGCACCATCGGTCCCGCCTGCAACACCGAGGCAGCCATGCGCGACCTGCTCCGCCTCGGCATGGACATTGCGCGCCTCAACTTTTCTCACGGCACCCACGAAGATCACGCCCACAACATCCACCGCCTGCGCCGCGCCGCCGAGCGCGAGGGACGCACCGTTTGCATTCTCCAGGACTTGCAAGGCCCGAAAATCCGCACCGGACCGTTGGAGGGCCACGAGCCCGTCCTGCTGAAGACCGGCTCGGTCGTGACCATCACACCGCAAGATGTACTGGGCACAGCCACGCGCATCTCCACCACGTTCCCCGATCTTGCCCGCGAGATCAGGGCCGGCGCCCGCATCCTGCTGAGTGACGGCCTGATTGAGCTGCGCGTGCGCAATGTCCGCGGCAAAGACGTGCTCTGCGACGTCATGAATGGCGGCGTGCTGGGCGAGCACAAGGGCATCAATCTTCCCGGCATCGCTCTCTCCATCCCGGCGCTGACCAAAAAAGATCGCAAAGACCTCGAATTCGGCCTTCGGCACGGCGTGGATGCAGTCGCGCTTTCGTTTGTCCGCACCGCCGCCGACGTCAGTATGGTCAAGCAGATCATCGCGGCGCACCACAGCGATGTTCCCCTCATCGCCAAGCTGGAAAAGCCGCAGGCCATCGATCATCTGGAAGAAATCCTCGAAGCCGCCGACGGAGTCATGGTCGCCCGTGGCGACCTCGGCGTCGAAATGGCGCCGGAAAAAGTTCCCGTCATTCAGAAGCATGTGATTCGCCGCGCCTCCGCATGGCGCAAGCCCGTCATTACCGCCACCCAGATGCTGGAGTCGATGATCGAGAACCCGCGCCCCACGCGCGCCGAAGCCAGCGATGTAGCCAACGCCATCTTCGACGGCAGCGACGCCGTCATGCTCTCGGCCGAAACCGCCACCGGGCAGTATCCTCGCGAATCGGTCTCGATCATGTCGCGCATCGTGGTGGAAGCCGAATGCAATATGGGTGACTTCGTCCAGTTTCGCCGCCGCCGCGAGCACCGTGGACTTTCGGTGGCTGAAACCATCTGCGAATCGATCGCCCACTCCGCCGAAGATTTGCCCATGGGCGCCATCGCCGTCTTCACCGAGACCGGCAACACCGCCCGCATGATTTCGAAATACCGCCCCAAAGCCGCCATCTACGCCTTCACCCACATGGAGCCAGTGGTGCATCGCATGAACCTTTACTGGGGAGTGCATCCCGTGCGCTGCCGCCAGGCCCGTTCCGCGGAACAGATGGTCACCATGGCCGAGCAGGACCTGGTCCGCCGCGGCCTGCTGAAGCCTGGAGACGTCCTGGGAGTCGTTGCCGGCACGCGCCAGGCCTCCGGTTCCACCAACCTCATGCGTCTGCACGTGGTCACCAGCGAAGAGGCCGAGCGCATCGTGCACCCGAAGAAGCTGCAGTCTAAGAAGCCGCACCCCAACCAACCGCGCCCCGCCCGCCGCCGCAAGTTATAATCCCGTGATGACGCAACCGATTACCGCCGGCCAGGAGATTCTGTCGGTGGCCGTTTGGGAACCCGTGCCCGACATGGAAGCCGCGTCGCTGGCCACCCTTCGCGAGCTCAGCTCCATCCTCGCTGCCAAGGACTACGGACGCGACCTCCTCTACCGCGACCGCGAATCGCACTATGTTCTGGTGCGCCACTGGAAGTCGGAAGCCGCGCGCCGCGCGGCGCAGGAAGATCCCGACATGCTCCGCTGCTGGGCCCGCCTGGGAAATGAAATCCAGATCGTGAAAGTCTACGAGACACTGACCGAAGTCTCTCTGGACAAAGCGAAGTAGGCAATTCGTCTTAATGTGGGGACAGCCGCCCCCGGCTGTCCGCCGAGCGAGAGCTCGGCCGGTGCTTGCACGATTTAGAATGATCTCTTGCCTGAGACCTCCATCCGCGAGTTTGTGGACAACGCCGTCGACCCCAGAGTCCGCGGCTTCTTCCATATTCCGGAGACAGCCAACGGCGACGGCCTCGTCCTGACGCACGGTGCGGGTTCGAACGCGCAAGCCCCGCTACTGGTCGCATTGGCCGAGACTTTTTCCGCCGCCGGAGTTACGGTCCTCCGCTGCGATCTTCCCTATCGCCAAGCCAGGTCATTCGGTCCGCCCGGTCCCGGCGACGCCGCCCGCGACCGTGCCGGTCTCAGGAATGCCCTCGCCGCAATGAGAAAAATGATTTCCGGCCGATTGTTCCTCGCCGGACATTCCTACGGCGGACGTCAGTCCAGCATGCTCTGCGCCGAAGAGCCCAACTTGGTCACAGCCCTGCTGCTGCTCTCCTACCCGCTACATCCCCCGCGCAAGCCCGAACAGCAGCGCACCCAGCATTTGCCCGACCTGCGCACGCCGACACTGTTCGCCCAGGGCACCCGCGACCCCTTCGGTTCCATCGCCGAGATGGAGCAAGCTCTCAAGATGATTCCGGCAAAGACAAAACTGTTGCCGGTCGAAGGCGCCGGCCACGATCTTGGATTCAAAGGGAAGGCAAAACAGGGAGACCTGGCGGCAACGGTTTTGACCGCGTTCGTACACTTCTTGGATGGCAGCGGCTAAACAGTTTGCTGAAGACCTCGATTTTGGGTGGCGCAGCGCTTTCAGCGCTGCGATAAAGCCCTTCTTTTCTTCGAGGGCTTCACCGTGTGCGTGAGAACTAGAGCAGTTCTCGATTTGCTGTATAGGGAAGGCAGGAACGGGAAGGGCACGGCTTCAGCCGTGCCGCCAGGAGTTGCAACGGGTTTCGGCTTTAGCC
>JADGNP010000355.1 GCA_017883425.1 Candidatus Sulfotelmatobacter sp.
TTGTCATTTCGAGCGGAGCGGGATTGCCCGTCTTTACGGGCAATCCCGCGGAGTCGAGAAACCTGCTTTGCGCGGCATGTGGACTTAATCAGAGTTTCCTTAGTCGTGGGGTAACGGTTGCAAGAAATTTGGGCTTCAGTGTGGACCTAAGTTTCAGTGAGAGCGGAGGAACGAAACCTACCGACTCCAGCCGCGAAGCGGCGGCATTCATTAGCCCAGGGCGTAAGCCCTGGGTAGAGTGGGAGATTTGCATGAGTCCCGGAGGGACGGCACAAGTTCTAACGCACACTCTTCAGCCTAGGGTGCAGTCTACATCTTTCTGAGGACTGCTCCAGAGCATGATTTTCAATTACACGATTACCCAATGCCTCTAGATCTGATCTTCTGCGGCACGCCGCGCTTCGCCGTCCCCACCCTCGAGAAGTTGGTCGACGCCGCATTCCGCATCCATCTTGTCGTAACTCAGCCCGACCGTCCCAAAGGACGCGGCCTCGAACTCGTTGCTTCGCCCGTCAAGCAGTGCGCTCTCCGCCTGAACCTTTCCATCACCCAGCCCGACCGCATCAAGACCAACGACGAATTCCGCGCTCAACTCACCGCCCTCAAGCCCGACGCGATCATCGTCGTTGGTTACGGCCGCATCATTCCCCAGTGGATGCTCGATCTCCCTCCCCTCGGCAACATCAACCTGCACGCGTCGCTGCTCCCTAAATACCGCGGTGCCGCGCCCATCCAATGGGCCATCGCGAACGGCGAAACCGTCACCGGCGTCACCACCATGCGCCTCGACGCCAGCCTCGATACCGGTGACATCCTCCAACAGCAGGAACTCGAAATCGCGCCCGACGACACGGCCGAGACCCTCGCTCCGCACCTCGCCTCCATCGGCGCCGATCTCGTCGTTGAGACGTTGCGCCGCCTGCAATCAGGCTCCGTTGACCCTCGCCCACAGGACAACTCGCAGGCCAGCCTCGCCCCGATCCTTAAAAAAGAAGACGGACTCGTGGATTTTTCCCGCTCCGCCGCCGCCATCTTCAACCGCATCCGCGCCTTCCAACCCTGGCCCGGCGCTCACACCAAATTCCGGGGCCGGACCATGCAGATCTTGAAAGCGCGTCCCGCGACCGCAGCAGCCCCTCCCTCCGAACTGCATGTCCTTTCCGATCGGCTCGTGGTCGGCTGCGGCCACAACACCTCCCTCGAACTCCTGGAAATCCAGCTCGAAGGCAAGAAGCGCACCTCCGCCCCAGATTTCCTTCACGGCTATCGCCCGCACCCTGGCGAAAAGCTGGGACTGCTCTCCTAGATGCGTCTGGGACGGACACGAACGGGTTTGGGAAGGGCACGGCTTCACAGGCTGCGGAAGAACTCACGATACGTATCAGGCGATGCCTTCAGGCATCGCGTAAGTGCTGGCTAATCAATCACGCCTTCACAGGCTGCGGAAAAACTCACGATTCGTATCAGGCGATGCCTTCAGGCGCTGCAGCGCGGAATGCGAGTTTTTCCGCAGCCTCTTCAGCCGTGCCGTAGGGCCGACAAGCGATGCGGCCTTTAGCCCCTGACGTCCGCTGGCTTCGCCCACCGCGATCACTTACTTAGGATCGACGTTCCTTCCACATGCCTCTGTGCCCTCTGTGTCCTCTGTGGTTACTTTTTTCTTTCCCGCCTACAATCTGGAAGCAATGCCCGTCTCTCCCGCCCGCGCCGCCGCCTTCGACATTCTCCTCCGTGTCGAACGCGAATCTTCCTACGCCTCCGACCTTCTGCACTCCTTCGCCCACAAGCGCCTCTCCACTCCCGATCACGCCCTCGCCACCGAACTCGTCATGGGCGTTCTCCGCTGGCGCTCGCGCCTCGACGCTGACATCGCCACCGCTTCCTCCCAACCATTATCCAAACTCGACACTGAAATTCTCATCGCCTTGCGCCTGGCCCTCTACCAATTCCTCTGGCTCGATCGCGTCCCGCAGCGCGCGGCCCTCCACGAGAGCGTCGAACTGGTGAAGCGCGCTCGTAAGCGCTCGGCTGCTGCCTTCGTGAATGCGGTCCTGCGCAAACTCTCCGCCGCGCCACAAAGCCGCGAAATCTCTGCCGAAGACGAAATCTCTTCGCCCGAAGTCCTGGCCCATACCCTTGCGCACCCGCTATGGCTGGTCGAGCGCTGGGCCCACGAATATGGACTCTCCGCCGCTCACCAGATCTGCAAACACAATCAGTCCGTTCCCACCACAGCCATCCGCCTCCGCGCTCCCACTGCGGAACAGCAGCTCCATCAAGAAGGAGTCACTCTCACCCCCGGAGGCCTGCTGGCATCCGCCCGCCGTGTCCAAGCGGGAGACATTACGAAAACCCAGGCATTCCGCACCGGCCAGATCGTCATCCAGGACGAAGCCTCGCAACTCGTCGCCGCTCTCGTGGGCCACGGATCCCACATTCTCGACTGCTGTGCCGCTCCCGGCGGCAAGACCCTGGCCATTGCAGACCGCAATCCTGAAGCCGCAATCACCGCCGTCGAACTTCATTCTCACCGCGCCCGCCTGCTCCAAAAACTGCTACACCCGCATGCGTCGCGAATCCAAATCGTGACCGCCGACGCCCAGCATCTCCCGGTATCCCGGCAGTTCGACCGTGTTCTCGCCGATGTCCCCTGCTCCGGCACCGGCACGCTCTCCCGCAATCCCGAGATCAAATGGCGGCTCACCGTCGACGATCTCGCGGAGTTGCCCCTGCGCCAGATCGCAATCCTCCGCTCCTCCCTGGCCCAGGTTGCACCCGGAGGACGCCTCATCTACTCAACTTGTTCGTTGGAAAAAGAAGAAAACGAAAATGTCGTCGAGCAAGCCTTGTCGGAAAATGATTCCTTCCGCCTGCTCGATTGCCGCTCCGCACTCGACCGCCTGAAAACAACTGGCGAGCTAACCTGGCCCGACACGGCCTCGCTCACACGCGGCCCTTACCTTCGCACGATCCCAGGCATCCACCCCTGTGACGGCTTCTTCGCCGCAATATTGGAAAAATCTTAAGGAATGATGTTGGCTTTATCCGTGCAGATCCGTGCAAATCCGTGGCAAGTTGTTTACCGCACTTCAAAACTCACAGCGGTTCCCGCAAACACCTTCTGCCCCGCCGCCGGCGCCTGCGACACAATGATGCTCGCGGGCGACGCCTGGACGGGAGCCGAGGCCTGTGCCGGAGGAACTGCAGGAGCCGAAGCCGCCGAAGCCACCAATGGCGCAGCCGGAGCACCCGGATTCGCTGCGTCGCCCGCTGGAGCGCTCGCCGGCGCCACTACATTCACATTCCCCAGCCTGAACCCCGCGTCCTGCAAGCTCCGGCTCGCGCTGCCGAGCGGCTGCCCCACAAAACTCGGCATCACAAACGCCTGCGGGTCCACTGCCGCCGTCACCAGCAAGCTGATCTTCGGCGCCGCCACCTGCGTCTCGTTCGCCGTAGGACTCTGCGCCAGCACCTGATCCGCCGGAATCCCCGGCGCCTGCACCTCCGCCATCGAAGCCACATCCAGCCCGCGCCGCCGGATATTCAATTCCGCCGCATGCTCGCTCTCGCCGGTAACATCCGGAATGGTCACCCGCGTCTTTCCCAAACTCTGCGCCACCCGCACCTGCCAGCCGCGCCGCACCTTCGTTCCCGGCAATGGCAGTTGCGACATGATTCTTCCCTCAGAAATCTGCGGGCTGTAGTACTGCCGCTCGATCGTGATTTGCAGACCAAGCTCCGCCACCGCCCGTTCCGCTTCCGCCGGAGACAGCCCCACCAGCGGCGGCACTGCCACCTCCTGCCCGTGAATGGCAAACCGCATCGCCGTCAGCGCCGACACCATCGCCACAATCACCAAAACCAGCGCCAGCATCGCAAATCGAATTGCAGATTTCATATCTCTAACAGTTTGCTGAAGAACTCGATTTTGGGTGGCGCAGCGCTTTCAGCGCTGCGATAAAGCCTTTCTCTTGTTCGAGGGCTTCAGCCCCTGAGGCATCTAAAGACCGAGTTCTTCAGCAAACTGCTAAACTGCCGAGCCAAGTCCAAGTCAGCAGATTATAGTCCGCGCCTTCCAACAATCGCTAACTTAGCATTTTCAATAACATACAGCCTAACAGACCCTGCCTCCTGCCCCATCAGCGCTAACTTAGGCGGGTGTGGCTTGGAGTGGCCTGCCAACTTCCCACAAGCCCGTTTCTGGATAACTTCCGGGTTGCCGACTAACGGGAAGTGATCGCACGGCGATTCGAAGCGAAATGCCGAGTGCGGCCAATTCCGCGTGTTGTGCGCCAACTGAGTGGCAGTGGTTGGCTTGGGGTGGTAGACTTGCCGCCGATTTGCATCGTCCTCCAGTGAGGGAATCGTGAGCGACCCCGCAACCAAGCCAAGCCCGGACAACTCTAGAGGCAGTTCCGATCCCGAAGCCACTCTCGACTCCGTGGCTGCTCCCGCGGGCATACCTGCACACGCCTTAGGCTCGATTGGGCCCTATCGGCTAATCCGAAAACTCGGGGAAGGAGGGATGGGGCAGGTGTGGTTGGCCGAACAGTCCGCGCCCGTCAAACGGCAGGTTGCGCTGAAAATCATTAAAGCCGGGCGGTACGACGATTCCGCTTTGCTGCGCTTCGACGTCGAACGGCAGACGCTGGCGATCATGGATCATCCTGCCATCGCCAAGGTCTTCGATGCGGGTTCGACTTCCCAAGGCCAACCGTACTTCGTAATGGAATATGTTCCGGGCTTTCCCATCACCAACTATTGCGACCAGAAGCACCTCTCGGTCCATGAGCGGCTAGCCCTGTTCATCAAGGTTTGCGAAGGCGTGCAACATGCGCATCAGAAAGCGATCATGCATCGCGATCTGAAGCCTTCCAACATTTTGGTGGTTGAAGTCGATGGCCAGCCGACGCCGCGCATTATTGACTTCGGCATCGCGAAAGCCATCTCGCAACAAGCTGAGGATGAGACGCTGCTAACGCGGGCCGGAGGAATGGTGGGCACCGCGGGATACATGAGCCCGGAGCAAGCGGATCCCACCGTGCCCGATGTAGACACCCGGACAGACGTTTATTCGCTCGGCGTGGTGCTTTATGAACTTCTTACGGGTTTGTTGCCCTTTGATGCCAAGCAGTGGCAGACCAAACCTTTCCATGTGGTCTTGCGCCAGCTGCACGAAGAGGATCCGCCGAGTCCGAGCACCAGAATCGGGGGAGACTCTACCTCGACGACCGCGGCGCAACGCCGGAGCACGGATCCACGACAACTGGCAAGCCTGCTGCGCGGAGACCTGGACTGGATCACGTTGAAGGCTTTGGAAAAAGACCGCGCCCGTCGGTATGGCAGCCCTTCGGAACTGGGCGCCGATGTCGGCCGCTATCTGCGGAACGAGCCTGTGATGGCGCGCCCGGCAAGCACGGCTTACCGGACGAAAAAGTACATCCAGCGCCACAAGGTTGGAGTGGCGGCGGCAACAGCCATGGCGCTGCTGCTGCTCGCATTCGCGGTGCTGCAAACGATCCAGTTGCGGCGCACCACGCGGGCGCTTGATCGCGCCGACCGCGTTACCGCGTTTATGACCGACATGTTCAAGGTCTCAAACCCGAGTGAAGCACGCGGGAACGACATCCGGGCTCGTGAGATTCTGGATAAGTCGGCGAAAGACATCGACACGGGACTGGCGAACGACCCGGAGCTGCAGGCGCACATGATGAACGTTATGGGCACCGTGTATCAAAGCCTGGGGCTCTCCACAAAGGCCGAGCCTCTGCTGCGGCGCGCCCTGGAAATTCGGCAGCGTATTCTCGGTCCCAGGAACCCCGACACGTTGCAATCGGAGTCCGATCTCGCAGTCGTAGTGCTGGCGGAGAGTCACCTCGAACAAGCGGAGAAGTTGTGCCGGGAGACCATGGAGACTCGCCGCCAGGTACTTGGCCCCGAGCATCATGACACCGTGGATTCCATGGTGCAGCTGGCCCG
>JADGNP010000356.1 GCA_017883425.1 Candidatus Sulfotelmatobacter sp.
ATTGCTTTGCCAGCATCACGGACTCGGGCAACGTCGGGCACGAGAAGCCGCATCCGGCGATCTTCGAAGTGGCGCTGCGCGAGATGAAGGCCGACGCAGCCGAGAGCCTTTACGTGGGTGATGTGTATTCCGTCGACTATGTCGGCGCGCGCAACGCGGGAATGCAAGCCGTATTGTTCGACGTGGCGGGAGCGTATCGCGAGCGGGCGTTTCCGCGCGTGGAATCGCTCGTGGGTTTGGAAGACTGGCTCAAGCAATAATAAAAACTGACGAGGTTGGCACAAGCATGTTCGATTCCGCTCGACTCCTTCTCTTTCTGACGGCGGCCGTGCTGCTGGCGGTCGCGCCGGGACCTGGAATGCTGTATGTTCTCGCCCGCAGTCTCGCGGGCGGAAAGCGCGAGGGAGTGCTGTCGGCGTTGGGCACGTTTCTCGGCGGGATGGTGCATGGGTTGGCGGCGGCGCTGGGCGTGTCGCTGATTCTGGCGAAGTCGGCGGTGGCGTTCGCCACGGTGAAGTATGTCGGCGCGGCTTATCTGTGCTTTCTGGGCGTGCGGATGATGGTTGACGCACGGAGGGAGAAGGTGAACGCCGAGGAGATTCCGCGAGACATTTCGCGGGAGATCAAGCCCACGCGCAATCCGCTCTGGCAGGGCGTGGCGACCGAGGTTCTAAATCCCAAGACTGCCTTATTCTTTCTCTCGTTCATTCCGCAGTTCGTGAACCGCGGCGGCGGACACATCTTCCTGCAGTTCGTGGCATTGGGAACGATCTCGGTGGTGCTGAATACTACGGCAGACTTGATCGTGATCGCGCTGGCTGGGCCGCTTGGGGAACGCATTCGTTCCTCGGCCACCTTCCGGCGGCGGCAGAGAACGGTGACCGGGGCGATCATGATTGGGCTGGGGACTTATCTGGCGACCAGCGAGAGCAAGTAGCGCCGACATCCCTTCGGCGCGCTTCGCTTGCTCAGGGCAGTCCAGAAAAGCATCTCTTCTCAGTTTGATGCGACAATGGATCATCCATTTAACAGGTCTGTCGCGAGCGCCGGTTTCAAACGGGGGTACGCCATGAGTACAAGACGGCAAAAACACAGTGCTATGGGATTAACGGTTTTGTTTCTCTTCGCCTGGTATGGTTTCGCACAGGCGCAAAGCAAAGAAACATCCAAGACGCAAATCGTCCTCCTTGGTACGGGCACCCCCGCGCCGGATCCGGAGCATTCCGGACCGTCTACAGCCATCGTCGTCAACGGTACTCCGTATCTCGTCGATTTTGGCACCGGGGTCGTCAGGCAGGCTGCGGCTGCTCGCAAGAAAGGTGTCCGAGGGCTGGAACCAGTAAACCTCAGGATCGGCTTTCTCACCCATCTCCATTCCGATCACACTCTCGGCTTCCCGGACCTGATCCTCACGCCCTGGGTTATGGGCAGGAAGGAACCACTTGAGGTTTATGGCCCTCCAGGAACCAGCGACATGGCGGAGCACATCCTCAAGGCGTACGGGGAGGACATCAACATCAGGACTGGAGTTAAGATCAGGACTGGAGACAGCGAACACTCCAACATCACCGGATACAAAGTGAACGTGCATGAAATTCAACCAGGCATCGTTTACAAGGACCAGAACGTGACGGTGACGGCCTTTGCCGTGCATCACGGCAAGTGGGCCCATGCCTACGGTTATCGGTTCGAGACCCCGGACCGGACCATCGTGATCTCAGGGGATACCAGTCCAGACACCGCAATCGTGGATAACTGCCACGGATGTGACGTGCTGATTCATGAAGTTTATACGCAAGCGTCGTTCGATATGGTCTCTCCGGAGTGGAAGCAATACAGGCTGGCGTATCACACATCCTCGAAAGAGCTGGCCGAGATTGCCACCAAAGCGAAGCCAGGGTTGCTGATCCTCTACCATCGAGCAAATCCAGGCTGCGATCAAGCGCGCACCCAAGAGTGCCGCGAGGCAGGAAGTGAAGAGCAACTGCTAAAAGAGGTTCGTCAAGCCTACAGCGGCAAGGTTGTCGCCGGGCATGATCTAGACATTTACTGAGGCCAATCGGAGTCCGGATATTGCTCGGAATCAGGACGTCCCGAATGTGACGTCCAATGGTCGAGTAGCCAGCGACACGTACAAGTGTCCTCGCTCGCAGTCGACTACCGCGCCTCTCGGGATTGTGCCCGAGTGACGGGCAGGGCTGAACTAATCGGCCAGTTTTCTGTTTGCCGACCAACCGGCCACAGCCTGATCATTCGCTGTCCACGAGTGCGGTCCGCGAATGATAAGCGTAGACTACTCGCCGAGGTGACGTGTGAAATCAAGAGCAGTCCGGCGTGTGATGACAGCGGTGGCGGTAATGGTGGTTGGGCTGTGCGGTTCTCGCGCTCAATCAATTCAATCCAGCGCAGATCTAAGCCCAGAGGCCAATGTCAAGCCTCTTCTGTTGGAAAGGAATGAAGGCGAGCTGCGGACTCGCCGCATTCACACTGACGCCAGTGCTCCCGCCTCCTCCCAATTCATGCTGAAGGTCAGCCCGAAAAACAACGGCTCACAGCATCTCGTGGCGGGTACGGAGGAGCTTGCCCCAGGGGCGACCTTACCGAAGCACAGGCACTTGGCCCAAGATGAAATCGTGCTGATCCACAGCGGAACGGCTCACGTTTGGCTCGGAGATCAGGAGCGCGATCTCCATGCGGGCGGACTTGTGTTTATTCCGGCGAATACCTGGGTAAGCGCGAAGAACATTGGTACCGAACCGATCAGCCTGACTTTCGTCTTCTCGGCCCCCGGATTCGAGGATACGATGCGATGCAATTCCGTGCCAGCCGGTGAGACGCCCACCCAGATCACCCCAGAGCAGCAAAAGGACTGTGCCCACCTAGGGCATGCAGAAAACGCGAGCAGACAGGAACCGCCCAAGAAATGAACCAATAGGGCACCGCTACCGTTTGTCAGTGGTCACGGGCAACGCGTTGCTCACTTGGTGGGTAACGGCCTATCCGAAAGGGATTCCAGGCGGATCGATCACGCCATTGCTTCCGGAATCGCCGACGATACGCCAAGAATGGCCGGGATTGGCATTGTTGAGCCGGTTGATCTTGAGTCGGTGATTTTCAGTGTGGCTCTGGTACCGAGATGCCCGACTTCACGTCCACATTGTGATATGCCGCGATTTTCCATTCGCCGCCATCCTTTACCAGCACCTGTAATAGCCGGGTCCGCAGACGCCCCTTCGCATCGGTACTCGTGCCAGGAAGGAGCTTTTGAAAACCCGTTACGGTTTGAAGGGTTTCCACAATGGCGACATCCGGACGAACAAATTTGAGAGAAACAATATCTTCCTGCTTGGTACTCCCGCGGTATGCGCCTTTGAATATCTGGTCATGTCTTTTTCGAAACGCATCCCGCCCCGTGAAAAACATTCCCACGAGATTGGTGAACGTGCCGTCCGTGGCGAAGTGCCGCGAATAGGCGTCTGCATCCCCTTTATTCCAAGCGGTTACCTGATCTTGGAGGATGCTTCGAACCGCCGTTTCATCCGAGCCGCTTTGCGCGCAGAGCATCGTCGCGCACAGCACTACCACAACAATCGAAGCAGTTTTCACAATCCCTCCGTCGACACCTGTCGTCAAAGCGGCTTCGCCGTTCATGACGGCCCCCGGGTAGAGTGGCCGCATCAGAGTACCATCACAGCCCCAACTGCATCACCCAACATGCGATCCGTTTCGTTCGTGTCGTCGCAACCGGGGACGTTCTTCGTTCTAACGTTTGTGGCTGTGCCCGGATCACAGGCAAACCGGACTTGCAGCTAGCCGATTCCGGGCAGATGCAGGTTGACGGCCCCTCAAACGTTCTGCCTTATTGAGGATTGCACAATATTGTGACACTCAACCTATGGTCATTTCGAGCGCAGCAAGATTTGTCCGCGAGCGGACAGACCTTGGGGAGTCGAGAAACCTGCTTTTCTGCCGCGCCCAACAGCAGGTTCCTCGACTACGTTCGGTCATCCGCGGTGCGGATGACGGAACTCCGCTCGGAATGACAGACCACGTGGGGGTCTCACAATATTCTGCAAAGCTCAATAGGTTAGCGCTTTCCCCCCTTCCCCAGTCGTGTCCGCTTCCCTGCGGTATACTGGCCCCGGCGTACAGGACGCCGCCCGTCCGCGGACAGGACCGAGTCCACCTGAGCGACACGCTGATTAAGGTTCTCACGAACCTCCTTTTCGCCCGTTGCAGCGGACCCCGGGCATGACTCAGAAGGAGGTCCGTCATGGCCGCTCGTAAGTTCACTGATCGTCACTTTCCGGTTCGTCCCAACCTCGATCAACTCAGGCATCAGGCCAAGGATTTGCTGCGCGCCATCCGGCAGGGTGATCCGGCCGCAGTCGCAGAACTGCGCAAGCATCATCCTAAGCAACCCCCGAAAACAATTGAGCCCGCAGATGCCAAGCTCGCCGACGCCCAGGCCACGCTGGCTCGAAGCTACGGGCTAGCGAGTTGGCCGCGGCTTGTCATCGCCTGCCGCATGACCGACGCGATCTGGCGCGGAGATGCCGACACCGTCCGCGCACTGGTGCTGAAAGATCCGCGGCTGCTGCACGAAAGCGCGCGGGGCGTGGCCGACAGCAATTGGGGGCCGCCCATGTCGTACGCCGCAAACGTCGGGCAGGATGGGATCATCGCGATGCTTCGCGAGATGGGCGCCGACGACCTGCAGCACGCCTTTGACCGGGCGTGCCTGCAGGGCCAGATCGAAACGGCGCGGCGTCTGCACGCGATGGGAGCGCGCGTTGTTCCCGGGATGGTGATGGGGCCGTGCGAAACGCTGAATGCCGAAGGCCTCGCGCTGTTGTTCGAACTCGGCGCCGAACTCGCCGATGAGCACGGCGACCGCCTCGCGCCGGTCGCGTTGCTTCTGCAAACCTACTCGCGTTATCCGCAGGGGAAGCATCGCTGTCTCGACTTGGTCGTAGAGCGGGGCATTGAAATGCCCGACACGCCGCCGATGGCGGTACATCGCGGGCGCATCGATCTGCTCGAAGCGCACCTGCGCCGCGACCCGCATCTGCTTGGTCGAACGTTCTCTCACGAAGAGATTTATCCGCCCACACTCGGATGCAGCGCCGACCACTCCCTCGCCCTGCACGGCACGCCGCTGGCGGGCACGACGCTGCTGCACCTGTGCGTTGATTTCGACGAGATCGAGATCGCGCACTGGCTGATCGAGCAGGGCGCGGACGTGAACGCGCGCGCCGAAATCGACGCCGACGGCTTCGGCGGGCACACGCCGCTGTTCGGTTGCGTGGTCTCGCAGGCCTACCTCTGCGGCCGGCAACGGGACGCAGCCTTCGCACGCTTGCTCCTCGACCACGGCGCCGATCCCAACGTCCGCGCCTCATTGCGCAAGCGGCTACGCTTTGTCCCGGACGAGTCCATGCACGAATACCGCGACGTCACGCCCCTGGCGTGGGGCGAACGCTTCCACGGGCCCGGCTCCCCCGGTCACACGTGGGTGAGCAAGCCGGCGATGCAGCTAATCGCCGAGCGCGGCGGGTACGCTTGACCGGACAAGAGATGTCTTCAGCAAACAGGCGGCGGGAGAGGAGCATTCCGCCGTGGCATATGATATCCCGATGCCACTGGATTCTGTCTCCGTGACGCTGGCGGTGGGATTGGCTCCCTACCAGAAAACGAAGTCGGTCCGAACTGAAGACCTTTTTTCGGTGGAGCAGTACACTTGTCAGGCAGGCTTGCCGCGTGCTAACGTGCGCCGTTCCGGTGTTTTGAGTCCGCTCCAGAAGGCAACGCAGACGAATTCGTTCCATCCCAGGTCCTAAAAGGATTTCATCTATGAGCTCTCCAGTGATCGACTTCCCCGCCAAGAAGAAGCACGTGCCGTATGTGCCCGAAACCATGGAGATGAAGGAGTTCACCTTCCGCGCCGTGCTGATCGGCTTGTTCCTGAC
>JADGNP010000038.1 GCA_017883425.1 Candidatus Sulfotelmatobacter sp.
CACCGTGGCAAGGTCCCTCACCAGCACGGGCGTGCCGGTCTGCGGGTTCGACACGACGACAATGTTGCCGATGTCATCGAGTGATTTGATGTAGCCGCGCCCTCGCACCATATACTCGCGACCGGACATCTCGACCAGCCGGGCGCCGACATCGTTGTTGCTCTTCTGAATGGCGCCCACGACCACGTTGATCGGGATCTTGTAGCCGAGCAGTTTGTTGGGATCGATATTGACCTGATACTGCCGAACGAATCCGCCCAACGGTGCCACTTCGGCGACGCCGGGCACGGACTGCAGCGCGTAGCGCAAATACCAATCCTGGTAGCTCCGGATCTTCTCAATGCTGTATTGCCCGGTTGTATCCACCAGAGCGTACTGATATACCCAACCGACCGCGGTCGCATCCTTTGCCAACTCAACGCTGACGCCTTTCGGCAGGCGTGGGACGACGGAATTCAGATACTCCAGCGTTCGCGATCGTGCCCAGTAAATATCGGTGCCTTCTTCAAAGATGATGTAGACGTACGAATAGCCGAAGTCCGAGAATCCCCGGATGTCCTTCACCTTCGGCAAGCCCAGTAGCGCCGAGGTGATCGGATACGTCACCTGATCTTCCATGATGTCCGGGCTGCGGTCCCACTTGGAGTACACAATCACCTGCGTGTCCGACAGATCAGGGATCGCGTCCAGCTTCGTGTTCTTCAGCGAGTGCCAGCCAATCAGCACGGCCACGCCGACGAACAGAAGAACGAGGAATCTATTCTTCGCGCAGGTATCGATAATTCGGTTAATCATTGCTACTGGGCCTCCGCTAGCACTTCAGGTAGGCTCCGCAAAACACCACCGTTCTGGGCCACGAATGTCTCCGCTGCTTTTCTGTCGCTGAACGCGAATGTGCCGGGCGAGCAGCGATCGAAGGCCAACTGTTCCGCGTGCTTGGATTCGTCCATTTTGGACATGTCGTGTTCGCAGGCGATCACGCGGCTGTCCTCGACAAACCACGCCCCTTCTGGGCTCACCATCTTTCCCGTGGGATAGTCCGTCACTTCGATCAGCCGCAGGGGCTTCTTCTCCTGTCGTGCCTCCGTTACCGCACAGTGCGTGCAGCAGACGTTACGCCGCTTTCCGCCGACTTCCGCCACGACATGTGCTTTTGGATTGATGTGACGCTGGCAGAATCCGCATTCCGTCTGCGAGCGACGGTTCATCAGCAAGTAGCCGCCCGCGAACAGGCCCGCGACTAGGATCAGGACGACGGCCGAATATACGGAAGCTTTCTTTGCCATAGCAATCTCCTCAGTGCTGCATCCCGGCCATTGCGCTCTTCAGGCGGCTCTCGGAATCAATCAGAAAGTTCCCAGAGGTCACGATGGTTTCTCCTGCGTTCAGGCCCGACAGGACGACCACGTTGCCTTCGAGCTTCGCCCCCATCTGGATCACGCGCGGTTCGAACACGCCGCCGTCGTGGACGACAAACACATACTGCTTGTCCCCCGAATCCATGATTGCCTCCTGGGGTACGACAATCTGCTTGCCGTAGTTGATCTTCAACTGCACGTTGGCGAACATCTGCGGCTTCAGGTCGAAATTTGGGTTGGGAAACTCGATGCGCGCTTTTACCGTATGGGAGACGGCATCGACAGTCGGATAAATATAGGTGATTTTCCCGGTGTAGGTTTTACCGGCGTAGTAGCTGAGCTGCATGTCCGCCGTCTGGCCTACCTTCACAAACGGCACCTCGTATTCGTAGACGTCCGCGTTCACCCAGATCGTGGATAGATCGCTGATCGAATACAGATCCATATCCGGGGTCACGGCGGTTTGCGGAAACGCCTTGCGGTCGGTTACGAACCCACTGACGGGTGAGTAGAAAGTCAAAGTCTTCGTAACCTCACCGGTTTCGTCGAGCTTCTTGATTTGCTCGTCGCTGATGTCCCACAGTTTGAGCCGTTCACGGGTGGAACGCAGCAGCGACTGCGATCCCTGCGAAACATCGGGGAATTGCGAGGCACCCATCTCCTTTGCGCCGCGCTTGGCGATCAGGTACTCCTCTTCGGTGGCCACAAGGTCCGGGCTGTAGAGCGTGAAGAGAGGCTGGCCCTTTTTGACGAGTTGCCCAACGTAATCGACGTAACCTTTGTCGATGTACCCGTTGACCTTCACATGGATATGCGCAAGCTTCGTCTCATCGTTTGTAAGCTGACCAGTTGTGCGCACGGTGCGCACCAGAGACTGCCGTTCGACAGTTGCAGTCCTTACGCCGATCAGTTGCTGCTTCTCCGGTGCGATCTTGACAGTGCCAGCGGGCATCTTTGTCGCCGATGCGCCTGCCGCACTGCTACTCTGAGAAGCGTTGTCCTCCGCGTATTGAGGCACGAGGTCCATCCCGTCCGGCGCTTTTCCGGGTTTGTTGTAATGATGCTGTGGGCTCATCGCGTCATACCAATAGAGAACCTTGCGTTCGCTTCCCGCTGCGGGCGTTTGCGAGGCGGGCTGTTGGCCTTGGAAGAGGGCTGAAACCCTTCCGCTGAAAGTGACTCCAGCCGCCAAGGCGATTGCGGCCCCGAATGCCAAAACTCTTAGAACTTTGTGAGACATGGCCTTACTCTCTTCCCGGCGGGTGCTGGTTGCCCGACTGAGTGACCGTCGAAGTCAGATCCACACCCACCATGCTCTCTATGCGTGCAAGCGAAGATTGATAGTTCGCGAGCTCGCGGTAATAATCGATTTCGTAATTCAGAACGGTGGAGAAGTTTCCCAGAACGCTGAGGAAATCCACTGTGCCAACCTGGTAGGCAGACATCGAGGACTCCAGTGCCAACGATGACTGCGGCACCACTCCTTGAGAGAACAAGCGCAAAAGTTCATCCGAGGCCTTTGCCGCCAGGTATTGCTGTTTGAGTTCGAAGTTCAGCTCGTTCTTCCGATTGTCGCGGCTGCTCTCGGCTGAAAGCCGCTCTTCCGTGGCCTGCCTTACTTCCTCGCGTTGTTTGCTCTTGTAGAAGACCGGGACGTTTATGGTGAACGTCATCCCGTACATGTCGGGCAGCATGGGGCGTTGCTGATACATGAACCCGACGCTCAGATCTGGGTAGTAGTCCTTCTGTGCCAGGTTCACTGCGAACTGGTTGCGCTCAATCATCTGCTCCTCGCGGTGAAGGCCGGGATCATTCTGGCGCGCTAGCCTGTACAGGTCGTCAAGCGAGTAGTTCAGAGGGGACCGCTCGATGTTCGCGGCTGGTGGGAGTGGCGCTTCAGGGCTACGCGCCAGCAGCGTGTTCAGGCGAGCCTGCGAAGTATTTCGTTGCTGTTGCAGCACCGTGAGCCGCTGCAGCAGTAGTGAAATCTCGACTTGTGATCTGAGAACGTCCTGCTGAACGCCTTTGCCAACCCGATAACGGGTTTCGGCGATCTGGGACAACTTCGTCAACAAATCCTTGTCCTTCAGAGTGGTCTGAAGCGCTTTGTCATAGAACCAGTATTCGAAATAGGCCGTCTTTACGTCCGCGGTTACGCGCCGGCGAATCGCCTCGTAGTCAGAAGACGCAGCATCGGTCTCTTTCGAAGCAATCTCGCCGCGTAGTTTGAGCTTGCCGGGGTAAAGCAGTTGCTGGCTGGCGGTAACGGCGCGATAGCTGGAAGGATCGCCCGGTTGCACGCTGAAAGGCGTGATGTTTCCGGCCCAGCCGATCCCAACCATAGGGTCAGGTAGCGCCTTGGCTTGCGGTACGCGTCGCCGCTGTGTCTCCACCGTATGCAAAGCGCTGTGAATCGCCGGATTCTTCTGCAGAGCTTCGCGAACCAGGTCTTCGAGGGCGACAGGTGGCGGTCCTGCAGTTTGGGTGGTGGTGTCGGTTGCAGGTGCCTGGAACGGTACCGGGACAGGAACCTGAACCTGTTGTGCGGCAGCGAGGCCCGGCCATAAACAACCGAACGTAATCAGCGCGACTACTTTCCTTATCATAGAATGCCCTCTTTTGCTCAATGAACACCAAGAATGCGTGGCTGATCTCAAGCAATTACGCCTGAAAGCTGCAGCAAAAGGAGACAGGACTAGATCAGGAAAATGCAGAAGACGGACTGGGAGGAAGGACACGATGCGCGGGCGAGCGGATCAGGCGGTTCGGCTTTTGTCAGAACTGCTGGGATATCCAGAGCCGAGGCGATGAATGTTGGAGCTACCCGAGAGCCACTGTCGCTTGGAGCTTGAGGTATTGAAGCGGGCGTCCGTTTGGCGGCCGAGAATTGGCAGCAGGAGCCATCTGCGGGTGCTTCTTGAATGGTGACCGGTGACGCATGCCCGCTCATCATCGGGCAATGGGGAGTGCAGTGCTCGGCCTGGGTCATGTGCCACCAGCACGAAGCCAGCGCCGAAGCAGGCATAGCCAGGGCAACCATTACCAGAACCGAGGCAACGAGTTTGAAGCGCCACGTCATCTTCTCCATCATACTACCGGGGCGGTGCTCGCATTGGCTGTGACGGAAGTCACAGCCGGGTGTCGTCGCACTCACCGGCCAATCTCTCGTGCCGGTGAGGAGCAACCCGGGGCGCAAGCTAAGGTCAACGGTGGCCCGATGCCTAGGGCGCGGCTGTCCCAGAGATTGATCTTCTGGTTGATCAATGGGAGCCTGATTCTGAACATGGTCAGCTATGTGCTGCTGCTCACGACCCACAACTTCTATTTTGCAATCGGTCTCGAACTCGCCTACTTGCTCATGCCGGTTTGGGCCGGAAGCGCATGAACACACTGTGGGCCCCCTTCGTCCTCTTGAATATCGGTTGTACCGGGCGGGTGCTGTTGCAGGTGCTGACCGATTTCGTGCCCAAGGTCGCTTATCCCTTGATTGGGTTCACTGGATTTATCGAACTGACTGCCTTGACCTGGTGGGGGATCGAATTGTGGCGCACAATGAACGTGGCGAAGACGAGCCGCACAAAATTGCTTACTGCGCCATTTCCGCTGCCGGCACAGTGAGCCGCGTCTTGCGGTGCGTTGTGGGCCGGCAAAGCGAGAGGTTCAACGGAATAAGGATAGGAGACAGACAATGAGCTCAACAAGTACAGCGCGTCCAGAAATTGCCGGAGCAGAAGCATTACCCTTGCTGGGGCTGGTCAACTACCAGGAGGGATCGATCGTAAGCCGGGTTGTCCTGAAGCGGGAGAAAGGAAATGTCACGATCTTCGCGTTCGATGAAGGACAAGGGTTGAGCGAACACACTGCGCCATTCGACGCGCTCGTGCAGGCAGTTGAAGGAGAAGCAGAGATTACGGTCGCGGGCAAGCCGATAGCGGTGAAAGCAGGTGAGGTCGTTCTGTTGCCTGCCGAGAAGCCGCACGCTGTGAAGGCGACCACCCGCTTCAAGATGGTACTGACCATGATCCGCTCATAGACGCAGGAGGACGGGTATTCCTGGCGTTGTTACCCGTGAGCGGCTGTCCCTTGGTAGTTCTTCTCACGAGCATGAGAAAGGTCGGAGCCTGATGGCCGATCTGAAGCTTACGTCCGAAACCTATATACGCACTCCGCGCGCTGGCAAGGAGGCGCTGATCGGCACTCTCCGCAACCTCATTGAGCTTTATCCGGTTCAAGCCCGATAGGTACAGCGGGTTTGGGTGGCAGCGACTCTGCGACCAAAATTGAAATGTGTTCCTTTTTGGCCGGAAGCGTTTATTCCCAGTGTCTAAGATACCGTCTTGGATCGCCCGCTGTTGATCCGAAGACTAGGAGAAAAGAAATGGCGACTGCGAAAGCCGAGAAGTGTGTATATCCCGCTTGTTGGTGTGTGACAACGTCGAGCAAGTGATGCAGCGCTCAGTGCGAGGCCATGGAAAGGACGCCGGACATCGATGGTTCGTGTGGACACACCGGCTGCAGGGGCAAAACGTCTACAAAAGAAATGTATTCAGCAGTTGGTGAACCTTCGTCGTGAGAAAGGTCAAGAGCGAAATGCCCCTTGTGCTGACAGTTGGGCATTCGACCCGCACATGGAAAGACTTCCTCGCGCTTCTGCGGGCGCACCGCGTCAAGCGCGTCATCGACGTACGCAGTGTCCCCCGATCGAGACACAACCCTCAGTTCAACAGGGAGACCCTGTCGAAGAAGCTAAGGGCCGCGAGGATCGGCTACGTGCATTTGCGAAAGCTCGGAGGCTTGCGCCATGCACGACGCGATTCACCGAACATGGGCTGGCGCAATACCTCATTTCGTGGTTTTGCCGATTATATGCAGACCTCCGAATTCGAGGCAGGGTTACACCGATTGATGAAATTAGCCGGGCAAAAGCGGAGCGCGATCATGTGTGCAGAAGCGGTTCCATGGCGTTGCCACCGCTCGCTCATCGCCGATGCGCTGACTGTACGCGGGATTCGGGTTGACGACATTATGAGCATGACACGTTCCCAGGTTCATTCGCTCATTGCATTTGCACGTGTCCGAGGTCATCGCATTACCTACCCCGTAGGGGACGGCGGCGGGCGAATCAGGTGACAAAGCGGAAGGTGCGTCGTCGGGTAGATAGTAATCCTCCCACCTAGTTTTCGAGAGATTACAGGAAACCGACAAACCAAGGTGTGAGAATGTTGATTCAATGATGCTTCTTGATTATCCATTGTGGCTGCGGGCGACGCACTTCTTCAACTTTCTTCTCCTGTCGCTTCTCGTTCGCAGCGGTCTCGAAATCTTGAGCGCACATCCGAGATTTTATTGGAACGATCACTGCACACCGGGCAGCGAATGGCTCAAGTTCACGAAGAAGCAGCGACCGGAGGACCGACTATGGACGGCGAGTGACGAGGAAAGTTCATTCCCGTCCGCGATCGCCCTGCCAGGACACGAAAATCTCGGTCTGGGACGGCACTGGCACTTTCTTGCGGATTTCGCGTGGCTGCTGACGGGTTTGGTATACGTCGTGATGCTCTTCGTTACGCCGGAGTGGCGACGGCTGATTCCGACTTCCTGGCAGATTGTCCCGGACGCATGGCACGCCATGCTTCGCTATCTGAGCTTCCACGTCGTAGAAACACCGGGAGCATATAACGCATTACAACAGTTGAGCTACGCGGCGGTCGTATTCTTGCTCGCACCGTTCAGCATTGCCACGGGAATAGCGATGTCCCCAGCCGTTGCCGCTCGTTTCCCCTGGTATATCAAAATCTTTCACGGGCGGCAGAGCGCCCGGAGCCTGCATTTCATGGCTCTTTGCACGTTCATCGTATTCTTCCTCGGCCACGTCACCATAGTGGCGGTTCACGGCTTCCGAAGCGGGTTGGCACTGATTGTCCTGGGGGAGACGCACAATCCGGATCTGAGCCGTGCCCTGACGATCTGGCTAACCGGGTTGGCCGGCGTAGTGGTCATCCATGTTGTAACAACCATGTGTTCGCGACGCCGTCCGCGCTTCGTCCAGAAAGCCACTCAGTCGATCACCGATCCGCTGCGCACGCTTCTTTTCGGCCATGAAATTTCTGCGCAGCACTACTCAACTGCGGACATCTCGCCTTACTTCTGGGTGAACGGCCGCCCGCCAACAGAGGAAAGTTATTTGGTGATGGCACGCGACCAATTCGCAAACTACAACCTGAATGTCAGCGGATTGGTCGAAAGGCCGCTGTGCCTAACGCTGGCTGACCTCCGCGCCATGCCGAAACAAACACAAATTACAAAGCATTGCTGCATTCAGGGCTGGTCAGGGATTGCGGAGTGGGGCGGCGTATCTCTGCACCACATCGTCGGACTTTGCCATCCGCTTCCCGCCGCTCGCTACATCGTTTTCTACGCGTTCGACAATAAATCCACGTCGGAGCCACACGCCCAAGGACCGGGGTACTTCTATGGCACGATTCGCTTGGAGCTGGCGGAAGATCCGCAGACGATTCTTGCCTACGAAATGAACGGCGCGCCGCTGCCGACTTTGCACGGAGCGCCGCTCCGACTTCGCGTCGAAACGCAGCTTGGGTTCACCATGGTGAAGTACATCCGCGCGATCGAGTTTATCGAGGATTACAAAGCCATTGGCCAGGGCCAAGGTGGCTGGCGGGAAGATTACCAGTATTTCAGCCAGGAGGCGGGGATTTGATTCACGAAGTTTGTCGGTTCCCCAAAGGGACCGAAGACAGGAATTGATCGAGGCGCGTATCGGAAGGAGACGAATTATGAGCACTGCTGCGGCGTCAACAAGTTCCATGTGCAAACTGAAAGATCGCAAGGAAATTACGGAAGTTCCATGGCCCTACTAACGATGGATGAAGGTGTTTCTGTTTTCATCCTGAGCGCCGCGCTTTATGAACGTTTCAGTACACGCGGCGATGCGGCCTTTGCCGGCAGGATTCTGTCCGCGATGCGGCATGAGTTCGGTGGACACGGGGAGAAGAATTTATGAGCGCTGCCTCCAGGAAGGCCAATGCGGTCCTGGTGATCGATGTGGGAGGGACGCACGTCAAGGTGCTGGCAACCGGACAACGCGAGGAGCGCAAGATTCTCTCGGGCTCAAGCATGACCGCAAGCAAAATGGTGCGGGATGTTAAGCGCGTCGCTAAGAACTGGGAGTATGGCCTCGTCTCGATCGGTTTTCCGGGGCCCGTGATCCATGGGTGTCCCCTCCACGAGCCCTACAACCTGGGCAGCGGCTGGGTCGGATTTGATTTCGTTAAGGCTTTCGGGTGCCCGGTCAAGGTGATCAATGATGCTGCTATGCAGGCGCTCGGAAGCTATCAAGGGGGCCGGATGCTCTTTCTGGGCCTCGGCACCGGGCTAGGGTCGGCCATGATCGTCGATGGAATACTCGAGCCGATGGAGCTGGCACATCTTCCTTACAAGAACGGGAAAACTTACGAGGACTACGTTGGTGTTCGCGGTCTGAAGCGGCTGGGGAAGAAGAAGTGGGGGCGCTACGTGGCCGACGTCGTGGAACAACTCAAGGACGCGCTAGAGGCCGAATACGTAGTGCTGGGCGGAGGAAATGCTAGAAGCATCAAGAAGCTGCCTGCGGACGTTCGACTGGGCGACAACCGGAATGCGTTTGTAGGCGGATTTCGCCTGTGGGAGAGGAAGACTAAGCCTCGGCGTGGCATGGCGGAGGTCGAATCATTGAGGAAACAGGAATGATTACCGTTCTTGTGACACTCCAGTGTATCGGGCACCTCCTGGTGGGCCAGTCGCATAGGCGCGGACAAGGATGTCTTCAACGGGCTTGCGGACGCTACGCCGATCGTCTCAGGGTGCTTTGATAATCAGCCACAAATGTCTGGATACCCTTAGTTGTGAGTTCATGCGCGATGTCAAAGCTCTCCCATGGAGCGTTCAGATCCAGCTCTTTGTACGGGATCACCTTCAGAAGGTTGCCACCCGCATCAACCCCTTGGTACTTGAAATGTTGATCAGGCATTGGAAAGCCTGTCGCCGCCCATTCGTCTAGAACTTTAGTCGGTACGGTGGCAAGCTCAGCACCTAGAGCAAAGGAACAAAGCAAGTGGTTGACATGACGTATGCTTGCGGCTAAGACATGCACATGGCCATCGCTGCGTTCGTACATCTTCTTTATGTTTCTGACAAGACCCATGCCGTCTTCGCCGCGATCGTCAAGCCTGCCGACAAATGGCGATACATACACCGGCTCCTTTGATCCCTTCGTTGCGGCATATACGGCAGCCGCCTGCTCCTGCGAAAAGCACAGAGTCATGTTGACCCGAATACTCTTTTGCACCGACATTTCTGCGGCTCGCAAACCCTCGTGGGTGCACGGATATTTGACATAGGCATTCGGAATCCAGGCGAACATTTCCTGGCCCTGGGCAAGCATCTTCTCGGCTATCGTTCCAAGATCCGCAAACACCTCGATCGAAACCCCAGCGTCTCCCACTAGTGGTGAAATGCTCTGCACGATCTTCTTGTATTCGTTTTCTTCTTCTTGAGAGCTCAGTCTGTGGCCGGATGCAATGAGCCGTTGAATCTCCGGATTTTTGGCGATCAAGGATGGATTCGTAGTCTGGCCATCAACAAACCCGATCAAGCTCTTGATCCGGAGTGTCTCACTAGGATCGCCACCGTCGACTAGAATTTTCGTTTTAGGTCTGTTTGTCAGCATGTTGTTCACCTCAAGAAACCCTTCCTTCTGGTTCGACCCGAGCGCGATCCTCCTCCCGGGCAACGACACGCTTCAGTATCCGGCAAAATCTTCTGTTCGGATGTCGTCCTCGTCAACCCCGGCGCTCACCAGCATCTTCTTCATGCCGGCAACCATGGCGGGCGGTCCGGCACTGTAATAGATGGGGCCCTGCAGTGTGGCCAAATGCCTGGACAGCATCTCTTTGTCGATCAGAACCGTCTCGCCCTTCCATTCTTTCTTGGATTTCGACATTTCTGTCATCGTGCAGATCAAGCGAAAGTTGGGATTAGTCGTCTCCACAGTCTGTAGAGTGTCCAGGAAAGCTGTGTCTTCGGGCCGCCGATTGGAATAGAAAAGATACAACTTTTGCGGGAGGCGGTCTCTATCCGCCTGCCGCACGATGCTGAGAAAGGGCGTAATTCCGATTCCGCCTGCGAGGAACACGGCTGGCTTTGCCAGATTCTTGTGTAGGGTGAAGGAGCCTGCGGCTGATCCTATTGTTACTTCTGTAGCGAGCGGCACTTTCTTCAGCGAGCGCTTGAACGCGGTGTCTCGCATCCGGGTGGTGAAGACCAGCTCGTTTTCAAAGGGAGGACTCGCGATGGAAAAAGTGCGTGTGTTTCCCTCGGCGTCAGTTTCCGGCGGGTTGGTGAGTGTCACATCGGCGAACTGCCCCGCTTTGAAGTTGAATCCGTGAGGCTTCTCGAAGTGGAAGGCCATAGTGCCTTCCGCCACCTCGACTCGGCTCAACAACTTGGATCCGTAACCAGCTATCGGAATTTCGTTAGCAGCCATACCTACCCTCCTCGACTCTAGGTCAGCGATTAGTCCTTCGAATCCCCGGTGGGCAGCCGCGGCCAGACTGGGCTCACCAGTTCGATCCGCCAAATCGGACCGCCAAAGAAAAGCGGGCCCTCCGATTTGACGAAGGCCGGAGCCTCTCCACCGAGAATCCAAATGTGGGTGTCTGGGGGTTGCTTCCCCAACAGCGGTGCCACCAGCCCAGCCGCGCCCCCGATCTCCACCTTCACGACGTAATGCGTGGCCTTGCGACTGGAGCCACCGACCGAGAACGGCTCCTCGCCTTGGGCGGTGATCGCCAGCTTCACGAGCCGCGGCTTGGGCGTGGCCGCCACCATCGACACCGTCAGCTGCGATGCATCGGATTGAACGTTCTTCAGTAGCGTGAGCACTAAGCCGTTGGCCACGTCCGGCGGCAGGTTGAGCCGTTCCGTCACCACCTTCTCCTTGCCATCGTCGTCGCTGCTGCGAACCGTGACCTGGCCCGTGGGACCGTCGATCGAGACTTCCATCGGATGCTGGAACGCCGGACCCTTCTGCACGAGGTGGTCGGTCAGGAGCCGGAAGTTACGACGCTGGGAATAGACGACGGTTTCGTCGTGGACCGAGCCATCCTTGAAGTGGAACACCAGCCGGCTGGTGATCCGGTCGCCACGGGCGACCTGGATCAGGTCACCGTCGGCGAGAGTGTCACCCGCCAGCGTGCGCAGCACCAGAAAACCGTGGACCAAGCCCTCTGCGTGGCGCACCGCGACCGGTGCCGCCGACATCGCGACTGGCTGGAGCAGCGTGGCGCAGGCCACCAAAACAGCGAGCGAGGTGGACCAGACACGTTCTACCGTCCGACGAATCATAAGCAGGACCTCCTTTTCTAGACTCCGGAACCGGTTGCCATGCTTCGTATCTACGATGCCAACTCTAGGTTCTAGACGCTAAACCTGTACCGATACCAATTCCAGGCTAGACGGCGGGTGGGGTGGATTCGGCAGTACCTCCAGCCGTGAATTTCTTCACCACCCAGTGCTGGCTTACGGCACCTAGGCAAGCTTATTGCCGAGGTCGACATCGCGCCTCGGCAGCCGGTTGATCATGCTACCTTCTGCCTTGGCGTGCTGAGGTTAGGCTGCTTGCGAGCTTCGGCCAGCTCGTCCGAGAAAGCCCAGCAACTCATGGTTGACTTTCTCTGCGTGGGTCCAGGTCATGCCATGTGGACCGCCTTCTACCACCACCAGTTTGCTTCCTTTGACAAACTCCGGTGTTCGCTTTCCAGTGGCGGAGATGGGGAGAATCCGGTCGGCGTCACCGTGGATCACCAAGGTTGGTATGGCAATGCGTTCGAGGTCGTTGCGGAAATCCGTCAACCATGCCGAGACGCACTCCAGAGTGCCCTTCGGAGAAGCGCCGGCTGCGATGTTCCAACTGAGCTGAACGGCCTGGTCGCTGATCAGCTTGCCACCCAGGGTGTCCACGTTGTAGAAATTTGAAAGAAACTGGGAGAGAAACGCCGGACGATCAGCGACGATCGCCTTCTTGATGCCCTCGAAAACAGCGCCGTCCACGCCATCAGGATTGTCACTCGTCTTCAACAAAAATGGCGGGATCGAAGAGATAAATACTGCTTTGCTCACGCGCTCGCTTCCGTAGGTACCCAGATAGCGGGCCACCTCACCGCCGCCCATCGAAAAACCGACCAGTGCGAATTCACGAAGGTCGAGCTTCGTCACGAGCTTGTGCAGGTCTTGGGCGAAGGTGTCATAGTCGTAGCCCGAAGTTGGCTTGCTGGAATCACCGAATCCTCTGCGGTCATAGGTGATGACGCGGTACCCGGCATCGAGCAGGGCGGGCACCTGCTTCTCCCAGGAACGCCCGCTCAGCGGCCACCCGTGGACCAGCACAACCGGCTTACCCGTACCGTGGTCTTCATAGTAGAGATCGATGTTGCCGGAGTTTTCCTGACCGACATTGATGTATGGCATTGAGAATCTCCTTGTTTGTGTCTGTGTTGAGGTTGATGACGAGCGGCCACGTTCTGCGGTTTTAAAACAAACTACGTCTAACTGTCCGGAGCGGCCTTTTCTGCGCCGCCGGGCTGGTTCACCGCAGCATCAGGGGCGCCGCCTTCGTCATCCATTCGCGACACAGCCTCTTCGTCTAGGTGCCGCTGAGTGGATGTAAAGGATTCTGGGGCGTCACTCTTCTCTCTTCGCCAAGAGATGGTCAGCAACAAGGCACTCTCCTCCAGCGCTTCGACGTCGTGCAGCACGCCGCAGTCCAGCACCAACAAGTGGCCGGCCGACACATTCACCTTTCGATGGGCCAAATGTATACAGACTTGCCCCTTCAACTGTTGAATGGAGATCCTCCCCTCTGCTCTGTGCTGGCGCATTCGAGTGCCGCTCTTCATCAGAATCAGAACGATTCGAAAATCTGGATATTTCGCGAGGGTTTTGGAACTGCGCCCGGTTTCCCGCTGCCAGGAGTCTTCTTGCCGCAGTTGCTGCAGCTCTCGGTCTAAGTCGATTTGCAACAGAGGTCCCGCTAACCCGGGTAATCGATTCAATACTTCAATGCCATCGCCGGGATGGCAAGCGCTGAGATTCGTAGCCATGATGACCACCTTCCGCCCCTGGGCATCTCCGTCGCGAGTCCGTGCAAGCCTCGAGCTTGAATTCTGGGGTGCACAGCGCATGTCTGAAACCTCGGGAGACCCCAGAACACTATGATCGACGATAGGTTGCGGCAAAACTGGTCAACATTGCACAGCCCTCGATAGATCTCAAGCTCCGGCATTCCGCCAAAGCAGCCCCACCGACCCAAGATGATGAAAGGCCCAAGCGCGTATTACCAGAAAGACGGGTGATGACGAAAAAGAAGTTGGACAGGTGATGTTGTGGGCTTCTGAGTGAACGTGTCGATCAACCGCTTATTCTCTAAGGAGTTCGTGCCAATTCACGGTGCCGTCCGGCCTAATCCCAGATCTCCTCAACGGAAATAAACGATCAGGCGAGGCGCGAACAGAGACTGAGGCAGATTATGGACGATTAAAGTGCATGACCGATTGGAAGAAACCATGAAACTGATGGACGTACTCACAGGCGTCGCAACTAATTCCGCCCGAGGTTTATGTCGGGAAAATGAATCTTCAGCTTATAGCAAATGAAGAGAACCAGGATCGCGCCCAGTGTGGATAAAATGAGGCCGGCGGGATGATATCGTTCGTTTGTCGGGCGCGAAAACATGTGGCTAACGCCGCCGCCGATGATCGATCCGATGATGCCGAGAACGATCGTCCAAAAGGTCGTTATGTGCACGTGCATCACCGATTTCGCGATAACGCCCGAGATTAGCCCAATAAGAACGTACCAGATCAAGTGAAACATACTTTTCCTCCAGCGGTTGCCTTCAGAACATCGTCGAGTATAACCCAGGGTTCGGCAATTAAGCCAAGAAGCCGGAAGCCCTTGATCGGCAGTTCAGACCCCACGCCCTTATTGTCTGAATCGCAGATGGGAGATTGCGATCACAGGCTACCTCCTCGACTTTAGGTCTACGCCGACTCTCCAGTGTTGCGGCAACCTGCCCCTCCTGTACGGTGCAAACTGTCGCTGCATGCTTGGCACGGAGTTGTCCGTTTTCGAATCGTGCTTCTGAATTCTTTCAAACACATTCTTAACAACTCGATCACACCGCTCCTTCTATGACGTTCAGAAGAAAGACTGGAGTGCTGAGCCGCGTGACTTCACTATTCTGGTCGGCGGTTCTTCAGACAACATTCAACTGCGGGGCAAGTTCACTCTGACGCGAGAGAACGCAGATTACTTCCAGCTAAAGGTGGCAAGAGCCCCAGCCGGCAGCGTGTAATTGAATGACTGTCCTTTGGAACTTACGGTGAACGCGCCGGCGTTGCTGGCGGAGTTCAGCACTAGCAGGACAATCGACCCGTCGGGATTCTGAAAAGCGACATCTTCAATGCTGCCGGCACCGAAAGTGTTCGACTCGATCCGGTGCGCGCCCGGGAGGACGAACTTTCCCAGATGTCCCAGGATGTAGTACTCCACGTTAAAAGTGACATTGGCCGGCGCAACACTGTCGTCGATCGTCACTACCCCGCGGCAGTTGGAGCAAGTGCCGTTCTTGGGGCCAGAGTTCTGATCGAGAGCCAGATTCCAAAGGGAGACGCTCCGGGCCCAGTTGCGCGTGGCGCCGATCAGCAAATGCTCGGCGTTCCACACCAGGTCGCCGGCAAAGCTCGTTGAAGTAATGCCCGAGCATTCTGTGAACCAAATGTCCTTGGCGGGGAAGGCTGCTTTCACGGTCGATTGCGCGCTGGGATCGCCCGCGTAACAGTGAAACGAGCTGCCGGCGAGATACTGCGCGGCGGAGCTGCCGAGCGCCGACTCCGGATAGGCCGTGTTGTCCCAATTGTGTTCGTAGGCGAAGATCTTCACCTGCCCGAGTCCGGCAGTGCTCAGGGCAGGTCCGAGATTACTTGCGATGAAGGTTGATTCGTCGCTCGCGGCGAGATATTCGGACGGGTATCCCGTAGTCGAGTAGAGGGGCTCGTTCTGCACGGATACGGCATAGATGGGGATGCCCTGCTGCTGGTAAGCCTGCACGAAATCGACGAAATACTGCGCCAGGCTTGGGAAGTAGGCCGTGTTCATGTTCCCGCCATTCATCGTTCCGGTCGATTTCATCCAGGCGGGCGGACTCCAGGGCAGCGCGACCACCTTGATGTTCGGATTGATGGAGAGAGCCTGCTTGACCAAAGGGATAATGTAAGCGGCATCGTGCGTGACTGAGAAGCTGGTGAGATTGGGATCCGTCTGGCCCGAGGGCATGTCGTCGTAACTATAGTTGCCACTCGCCGAGAAGTCGGTTGCGCCCATTGGCTGGCGCAGAAAACTGATACCGATGCCACCGCTCGGACTGAAGAGTTCTTGCATCAACGTAGTCTGCTGCGAAGCACTGAGCTTGTTCCATATCAACCAGGCGGAAGAATCAGTCAGGGAACCGCCAAACCCATCCATCTGCTGATACAGGGTTGTGTCGTCCACGGTGATGACGAGACCGCTGGAATTTCCGCCCGTTGCGAAGGAGACGCTCGGCAGGGTCTGCAGCAGCATCGTCCGGTCACCGGTAGTTTCGACGATCAGTACACTGGGGCCGCCGGATACGGTTTGCATGGTCTCGGTCGAGCCGGGGCAGCTACTCATGAAAAGGCAGGCGGTGCATACCAACGAAAGGGGGAAAAGTCTGGCGATCTTGCGCAGACGGTCTCGAATGTCTGTTCGAACACTAGTTCGAACACCGGGAAAAATCATAGGTCCGTGTTCCGACATTGGTCACCTCTCGTTGCCAGTCATTCTCCGAAGTAGATGTTGCCGACAAGAATCTCATGCGTGTCAAATCACTTTATGGTCTTTTCCAAGAGCAGAAGTCAAACTTGCCGTCCGTCTGTGACCTCCGCGTGGTCTTGCGACCGAGATGAGATTCAAGTCCGGATCGCGTCCGAACCCGAAAGCTCGGCGTTACTCGCCCGGGAAAAAGCAGAGACCCTGACCTTCCCCCAGCCGCTGGTTTGGGCTACCCTAGTGCGAGCACGGGATTGGTGGACGCTTTGCGAAGGCAGCCCTCAGTTTGACGTTATACTTCGTATCCATGCCGAAGGGAACCATGCGAGCACGTAGCGTTGGTGCGCCATTCGTGCAAGTGTTGAGGCTGATCGCAGTGCCGGTCTTAGTGGCGGGGGCGCTCGGCGTCGGAGCTCGGGCGCAGCTTCCGCCTCCTGCGAAGCCACTCCCTACTCTTATCCATGTCGATCAAATACGCCGCTTGAGTCCTGAACAGGCCTCACTGGGCTATCCGGTGCTCGTTCGGGGTGTGATCACGATGGATGCTCCGGCGCCCGACTTCTTTGTTCAGGATGCGACGGCCGGCATTTATGTGGAGGGCAGCGTCTCCCCCAAGTATCCCCACCTGCTCAGCCAGTTTGTCGAGCTCGAAGGAGTGACTGGGCCGGGCAAGTTCGCTCCCGTAATTCGCGAGACAAAGTTGCGTGTGTTGGGAAACGGAGTGCTGCCCAAACCACCACTCTTTCCTTTCTCCGAACTCGCAAACGGGCAACACGACAGTCAGTGGGCCCAAGTGCGAGGCATTGTGCGGTCTGCGGCCGTCGACCGAAGCTCCTGGCGGGAGTCCGCGCTGGCCATGCGCGTCGCGTCCGAAGGGGGTGAGTTCAATGTCCGCGTGCCGATTGCCCGCGAGGAGGATTTCTCTTCGTGGGTCGACAGCGAGGTCCTCATCGAAGGCGTGTGCGGCAGCCTGTATAACGCCAACCGGCAACTCACGGGCATCCTGTTCTACGTGCCCCGCTTGAGCTTCATTCAAGTGGAAGCCCCTGCCACGGAAGTTCTACTGTCGACGTTGCTGCGGTTTTCGCCGGCGGACGGCACGCACCACCGGGTGCGAGTGCGTGGCATCGTCGGCTACCAGCAGGGCAATGCACTGTTTCTTCAGAGCCAGGGCAAGGGACTTCGCGTGCTCACACAGCAGGGCACGCCTCTCGAGATCGGGGATCTCGTCGAAGTGCTGGGTTTCCCTGCCATGGGGGACTCGGCGCCGATGGTAGAGGATGCTGTATTTCATCGTCTCGTCCACGAGAACGCACCAGAGCCAGTGAAGCTGAACCTGCAGGCGCCGTGGGAGCAATTCGATGGTGCGGTCGTAACCACCGATGCGAAGTTGCTGAACCGCCAGGCCCAGCCGGATGGCCTAAGGCTCATGCTCCAGCACGGTGACGTGTTCTTTGATGCAGACGTTGCGGCGGGTGCTGCCGCGGAACGTATGCTGTCCATCCCCCTCAATAGCGAAGTGCAAGTTACCGGCATTTGTTTGGTTCGCAGCGGGGGTTTGTGGCAGATCCCGCAATCGTTTCGCATGCTGCTGCGCGTACCGCAGGATGTCGTCGTACTCACAACTCCGTCGTGGTGGAACTTGGGTCACACTCTCTGGCTGCTGGGCGTCACCGGAGGAGTTCTTCTGGCCGTAATCGTATGGGTCGTAGTGCTGGGGCGGCGACTGCAAGAGCAGATGGCCATCATTCGACAGAAGTTGAGAAGCAGCGCGGTGCTCG
This sequence comes from Candidatus Sulfotelmatobacter sp., assembly GCA_017883425.1. Classification (GTDB taxonomy): domain Bacteria; phylum Acidobacteriota; class Terriglobia; order Terriglobales; family Acidobacteriaceae; genus Sulfotelmatobacter. Next base: position 18,041 of record JADGNP010000038.1, read on the forward strand.
AAGAGCGCAACCGGATCGCCCGCGAGCTGCACGACACGCTGGAACAGGAACTGGCCGGGATTACCATGCAACTCGATCTGGCCGCCGACTGCTTTCAGCAAGCGCCGCGCGTGGCCCAGCAGGCGCTAGAAACGGCGCGCGATATGAGTCGCCACAGCATGGTGGAGGCGCGCCGTTCGGTATGGGATTTGCGCTGCCAACTGCTGCAAGATGGAGACCTCGTCTCTGCGTTGACGCAGATTGTCGAGCCAGTCGTGTCGCGCGAACAAACGAAGGTCGACTTCAAGATCCAGGGCAGCCCGGTGCGACTCCCGGGGCCGGTGGAGATGAACCTGCTCCGCATCGGGCAGGAGGCCGTCGCCAACGCCGTGAAACACGGTGGCGCCCGGCAGGTGTCCATCGAATTGCGGTACGAGCCTGCATCTGTGTGCCTGACCGTGAGTGATGACGGCCGGGGTTTTTCCGCCGGCCACCCGTCCCCCACGGGACATTTCGGACTCCTCGATATGCGGGAGCGCGCACAATCGATGGGCAGCCATTTGAGGGTCGAGAGCGAGCTCGGACGCGGTACTCGCATCGCCGTGGAGGTTCCCCTCCATCCCCCAGAAGGGATCGATGAAGAACTCAAAGCCAATACGTATTCTGGTCGTTGACGATCACTTCATGGTCCGCATGGGTCTGTCTGCGTCTTTGAACGTGGAACCTGACATGGAGGTGGTGGCCGAGGCGGGTGACGGCAAGGCCGCTCTGGAGGCTTATCGCAAACATCGACCCAACCTGGTGATGATGGACCTCCGGCTGCCGGGAATGAGCGGTACCGAGTGCACGGCGGCGATCCTTCACGAATTCCCGGACGCATGCATCCTCATGCTTTCTACGCACTCGGGGGAAGAGGAGATTTACCGCGCGATGCAGGCCGGCGCCAGGGGATACATCGTCAAGAGCATCATCCGGGAGGAACTCCTGCGCGCCGTGCGTGAAGTTCATCAGGGACGACAGTATGTGGATCCACTCGTGGCTTCGCATCTGGCCGAGCGCCGGTCCCATCGCGCCTTGAGCGCCCGCGAAGTGGAAGTGCTGCGGATGGTTGCCAAGGGACTGGGGAACAAGGAGATCGCGGCTGCGCTGAATATCGCGGAGGTGACGGTTAAACTGCACGTGAGTCACGT
>JADGNP010000357.1 GCA_017883425.1 Candidatus Sulfotelmatobacter sp.
CTGGGGCGGAGACGGGATCGGAGTTGGAAATCAACAACGCAAGCACTGGCGGCGTGTCAGTCGGGCTCGGGATATTCACGGGGCATAGCGATTTGAGGTAATAGATGACGCTGAACTGCTTGAGCAACCCGGGCAAGAACGGATTGATGGCTTCCCAGATCAAGATCGCCGCCGCTGGCAGGATTGGATTCCGGAACAGCATTCCTGCCACCAGAAAGAATGCTCCATAACCAACACAAGCGAGCACCGTCACGCCCAAGTAGATCGCAGCATGTTCAAGACCATGATTGTGATACAGGTAAAGGTCCCGCGCGTTCGGGGGGAAGTGCCATAGAAAAGCAATGGTTTGGAGCAGTTCGCTGGTGACAAAAATCGCGCAGGTAGCCAGCAAACCGGCAAGGAACTTTCCCGCCATCAGGACTTCGCGCCGTATCGGCGCAAGAAAGTAGAAGTGAAGACTGCGGTCGAGGATTTCGCCTCGAAACAGGTTCATGAAAATTCCCAGGCATCCGAAAAAGACGGCCAGTCGCAGAAAAAAGAATTGGAACACGCCGGCGAACATGATCGAATCCTGGCCCGGGTTGTTCCCTTGGTGAATATTGATGCTCTCGACTGTGCCGTCCGCCAGCCCCACAAACAAATCGTTCTGCCCATCCGAGTAGTGATAATCCTCGTGCAGAACCTCGACGGCTGCGCTGTTTTCCGTCTCCGGCGGCCGATCTTCAGTCCAGTGGAAAGTGATCGGGGGCTTTCCAAGAATCGCAATCACTTCCTGACTTGTCATGCCAGGGTGAACCGCCAGCAAATCCTGGTAGGCCAGCGTTCTCTCGCCCCGCCGCGCGATGCTCACGCTTTGGTTCTGCTGGCTGGAAGTCGCAATGGCGTATGCGATGAAAAGCAGCACCGGCAGAGCGGCCACCACATAAATCCAAAGTCCTCGCTTGGCGAGAAAAGTCTTCTTCATTTCCAGACGGATCACGGCCTTGATCTGCGCCCACCACAGTCTCGTCATCGGACTGCCTCTTCATTCCCGATCAAATACTCGTAAACGGAAAGCACGTCGTCGTCCGCCGGGGCGATCGATTCGATGTCGATCCCGTTCAAGGCCAGTTGGTTCAGCGCCAGATAAAAGCGGTCGGCATCCCGTGTTTTCAGCAGCAGGCCCCGCTCGTCCTTGTGGATGGAGACTTCGATCGTGTGCTCGTCCTCAAACATTTTCGCCGCAAGCTCTCGCGGACGGCTGCAGCGGATCAAAATCTGCGTGGGATGCTCTTGAATTTCGCTGCGCACGTTCTGGATCTGTCCCTCCGCCACCACGTATCCATTGCTCAGCAGGATGACCTGATCGGAAATGACATCCACTTCGTGCAGAATGTGGCTGGAAATAATCACGTAACACCCTTGCGCCGCCGTCGAGCGGAACAGCGCGATCATTTCCGACCGGGCGAGCGGATCCAGACCGTTCAGCGGTTCGTCGAGCACCAGCACTTTCGGATCGTGCGCCAACGCCTGCGCCAGCCGGATTCGCTGGCGCATCCCCTTGCTATAGCCCGCGATGTTTCGTTTGGCAGCATCGACCAGGTTCACTCGCTCAATCACTCGCCAAGCCAGTTGTTCCGCGCTCTGCGAGTCCCTGCCCGCCAGCCGCAGATAGGAATACACAAACTGAAATCCTGTGAGACCTTTCGGAAAGGCGTCGAATTGCGTGCTGTATCCCAGAATTTGGAACAGTTTTTCTGGATCGTTGGTCTTGTAGTCCAGCACTTGAATCCGACCGCGTGTGGGCTTCACCAATCCCGTCATCAGGTTCATCAGCGTCGTCTTACCCGAACCGTTCGGGCCCACCAGGCTGGTGATCCCTGGCGGAATCGAGAGATTCACCCGATTCACGCCCAGAATCTCGCCATAGAACTTCGACACGTCCTCGAAGACGATGCGGTCGCTCACCGGACCACCTCGTAAGCGCGCACCTTGCGCATGAGCAGGCCGAGGCAGATCGCACAGTATACGAGCAGAGCTACCCAGGCCTGGGCGACCGGAATCGCGTGTTCCGCATCAACCTGGAAAAGCGCATTCCACACCGTCGTCATCAGATAAGCAACGTTGAAGAAATGGCCCGACTCAGTTCGCATCACCGCGTTGATGGCCTGGGCAAAGCCGGCTCCGAAGAACATCACGCCCAGCAGCAAAGCGCCGGCCACAATTCTCCACTTGACCCATGCCGAGAGCGCCATCGCGAGCAGAGACAGAATTGCGATCCAGATCAGAGAAGAAACGACCAGACTGCCCGCAATCCAAAGATGCGTCCATGTCCAACCCGGCCCGGCAAGACTCGCTTGCATTACGAAGAGAATCAATCCTGGCACCCATGTGATTTGCGAAAGCAGGATTGCCAGCACGGACGACTTGCCCAGCACATACTCGGCTCGCGAAAACGGGCGGCAGAAGTACAGCGGCAGCGCACCATTGGCAAGATCCGGTGAAATCAGGCCCGGCCCGGCAAAGGCGGTCAAAAGAAACGCGAACACTCCCTGCACACTCATGAAATGGAAAAAGAACTTGTTGTCGATGGAGAGCACGTCGCTCGGTACACCCACTTCCTGAAGAAAGCTCGCGTTGTGAGCCAGGTAGATCATCAGCAGGCACACCAGCGGGTAGAAGAAGCAGACTACAAATAACGCAGTCAGAAACTTGGAACGAAACAGGTTCCGTCTGGAGTACCGGAACAGGACAAGGCACCGCGACCAGGCCGGAGTCAGCGCCCCAGAATATGGCTTGTAATTACGCCGGTAAACAGCCATCCCTGCTCCCCGGCCCTGGCGTCAAGCTTTGCATGTCAGCTCTCCATGGCCTTCAGAAAAATATCCTCAAGCGTGTCCCGCCGGAAGTTCATCCGCCGGATCCGCACCTGGCGTTCCGCGGCGAGCCGAAAGATGTCGCGCGTCTCAATTCCATCCGCCAGAATCATCTTCATGCGGTTCGCCGTTACAGCGCATTCACAGCCAAGTTTTTCAATCGCTTCCGTGAAGTCGCCGTTCGCGCCATAAGTCTCTAATTCCAGGAATCGCTTATTCGCGCGGCGCTCCTCGTCCAGATTCGAGTAGTGAGCGATCCGCCCTTGTTTCAGAATCAGAACCTCGTCGCAGGTATCCTCGACATCGCGCAGCAGGTGCGAGCACAGCACAATCCGCATTTCCTGGCCGTCTCGAATATCGCGGATCATGCGGATCATGCGCTGTCGCGCGGAGGGATCCAGCCCGTTGGTCGGCTCGTCGAGGATCAACAGTTTCGGCCCGTGCACGATCGCCTGGGCCAGCTTCGCCAGTTGTTTCATGCCCAGCGAATACGTCCCCAACCGGCGGTAGCGTGCCTCCGCCAACCCAACGTAGAACAGCGCCTCGTGCGCTCGCTCCAGGGCCATGTCTGGGGGCAAGCCCGATAGTTCCCCCATCATCTGGACGAATGACACCGCGCTCATCTTCGAGATGAACGCGTCATTCTCGGGCATGTAACCCACCAGGCTGCGGATCTTTCTGATTTCCGTCTCGACGTCGTACCCAAACACCCGCGCCGAGCCCGCGGAGGATTTATAGAAACCGAGGAGGGTGTTGATCAGCGTGGACTTCCCAGCTCCGTTTGGACCCAGCAAGCCAATGGAACGCCCGCGCAAGGTGGCGGTGAGACTGCGCAGGATCTCCCGGTTGCCAAACTGAACCGAAAGACCCTGCATTTCAACCAGCGGCGGCAGCGGAACAGCAGGCGGCGTCTGCTCACTCTCGCCTTCTGCTGCTCCGCGTTGTGCCGTCGTACTCACTGAGTTTGATGTGCCGGATGACTCATGGCGCCGCCCAGGAACATCTGCGGCAGGAACGGCCCATTATCGCCCATCGTTAATAGAGTGCCCAGATCAAATCCCATGAACCCGGTGTTACTCGCCACCACGATCCGGTCGGGCTCACCATAGGCATAAATCAAGCCCGGTGCGGAGTTTGCCGTGAGCGCGTCGACCGATTGCTGCTGCTGCCGATTAAGAGCTCCGCTGGCTTTCAGTTGTTCGGCGAGCGGGCCCACGACCGGGCCGATGTTGTGATAGAAGATTGCCGAAAAATTGGTGTATCCATCGTTCGGCAACAGAGCCTGAAAGCCGGCCGAATGCGCCAGCGTGTATCCCGCCTCGCGCGATTGAATGGCCCGCGAGATGGTGCCCATATCGGGCGCCGCAATCAGATAACTGTCGACATAAGTGTAGTCAATTTCGGAATTCGGCTTGTTCGGACTGCTAATCACAAAGTAAGTCCGCGAACCGACCTGTCGCTTCGTCAACTGCATTGCGTGCCCTTGCGTATTGCCCTCCCGATTGAAACTGTCGACCAGTTTCGCGATCGTCGACTGCAGCGTTGTCGGATCGTATACCTCGAAGATCAGCTTCCACCGGGGCGTGGGCAGCATCGGGCCATCGAACGCCATCGTGACTTCGCCACCGAGGGGGGCCGTGATGTCGTTCAGGACATTCACGCCAGTCTTGGTCTCGAACTCCGCCAGGTGCTGCGTGAAGTCCGCGTCTCCGCTCCCGATCATCTTGAACAGCTCTTCCATGATGCTTCTCGGGTTCTTGACCACCGCCGACGTTACCATGCTGGCGTCGGGCGATACGAACTCCAACGACCCCATGGAGGCAGGTGCCGCCAGCCACGATGCCACGCCTTGCCGCTCCGAAGCGAACAGCAAGTCGGCGTGACTTTCAGTCTTGCCGCCAACTTCCCGGTGTTCCAAAGTCAGGTACCGCACGTCCCCCATCCCTGGAGGCAGTTCGTGGCTGTTGCTACCAGCTTGTACGTTCCGCGCGACAATTTGTTCCATGTCCGCGCAGAAAAGCCATTCCGCCCCTTGTTGATAGGAGCGAGCAATCTGCTGGTAAAACGGTGTTTCGGCAAAGGGACTGCCACTGCCTTGCTGAGCACGCATCGCCGCATGCTGCAGTTCCGCCAGATCTGGACTGGCGATCAACAGGTCGTTGCTGACATAAACCAGCAGCGGCCGGCTGGCTGCCGGGGTGACTGCCCACGGGTTATGGACCACTTGCAGCGCAGCTTGCGACGAATTCGAACTGAGCTTTCGGCCTTCATTCTGCAGAAAGCCCTCCAGCCCGCCCTGCCGCACTTTCGCCAGGACAACCGGCGCCGCATATTCTGTTCCGTCCTTAGCAACCGCAAACACGATCTCATCCCCTAGATAGCTGCTGAACGTCTTCACCTGATCCAGCACGTCTTCCAGCTTCGGCCCGTTTCCTTTTTGCTGTTGCTTCCACCAATTGCGCAGTTCCGGACTTTGCTGCAGCCGATCCCGGAAGAGCCGGTTGGCTTCCCCCAGAGTGTTCGCCAGATTAGGAATTGCCGCATAAACCACGGTGTGATCCGGAACGTACGGCAGAAGCTCAGAGCTGTAACGCAGTCCCGGCCCCGGAATCGCTGCAAACTGCTTCTGCAGGACCGCGAAGTCGCCCAGCAGGGCAAGGTATTTCGCAGAGTTCCTGCTCCATGCGATCTCATTTTGGATTGGAACTTTCGACACGCTGGCGCTGGATGTTGCTTGCTCCCCGGCGGTCAGGTCGGTCGTGTTTTCTCCGAAATTCACCCGAACCACGCCTTCAATCACCGCCACGCGCGAGCCTTTGGTCCCATGGTTCACCGAAAAGATCGTTCCTTTCACCGAGACCAGACCATCATCCGTCGCGACATACAGGCGGCCCGACCGCTGCTTGGCTGCCTGCACGATCACTTGACCGCCGTCCAGACGAATCGTCGTGCCCTTCCACGCCCGCGATACCGAGAGATCAGAGCGCTCCCCCATTTCGACCAGGGAGCCGTCGAGCAGCCGCACCACCGCCGTCGATCCTTTCGCCGTGCGGACCTCGTCCCCGTTCCTGATTTCATAGCCCGCCGGAATCAG
>JADGNP010000039.1 GCA_017883425.1 Candidatus Sulfotelmatobacter sp.
CGATGAAAGACTTCTACATCGGCGATTGCGCGCGCCACGAAAACAAGGTCATCACCTCGAGCTTCGTCGTCGTCGGCAAACAGATCAAGCCCAAGAAAACCGGCGAGCCCTACTTGGCCCTCACTCTCGGGGACCGCAGCGGCCAGCTCGAAGCCAAAATGTGGGACAACGTCGAAGAAGTCCTCGACGCCTTCGAGCAGGATGACTTCCTCAAGATCAAAGGCCTCATCAACAAGTACAAGAACCGCTTTCAGCTCACCGTCCACAAGCTGCGCAAGCTGGGCGAATCCGAAATCGACTTCGCCGACTACCTGCCCAAGACCACCAAAGACGTTGACGAACTCTGGCAAGCTCTGACGAACTTTGTCTCCTCGTTCCAGAATCCGCATCTCCAATCGCTCGTCCAGGCCTTCATGGCCGATCCTGAAATCGCTGCCCCCTACCGCAACGCCCCCGCCGCCAAAACGCTGCACCATGCCTACATTGGAGGTCTGCTCGATCACGTCGTCTCGCTATTCCGTTCCTGTGATCTGATGTGCCAGAATTATCCCCAGATCAATCGCGATCTCCTCCTCACCGGCGCGTTTCTGCACGACATCGGCAAGATTCACGAACTCACCTACAACCGGTCGTTCTCCTACACCACCAAGGGCCAGCTTCTCGGCCACATGATCATCGAACTGGAAATGTTGCAGGCCAAGCTCGCTCTCCAACCCGGGTTCCCCGACGAGCTCAAGACCATGATCGAGCACCTCATCATCAGCCATCACGGCCAGTACGACTTCGGCTCGCCCAAGCTGCCGATGTTCCCCGAAGCCCTCATGCTGCACTATCTCGACGACCTCGACTCCAAGATGGAAGCCATGCGCGCCCATTTCGAACGCGAGGCCAGCCTCGATAGCCCCTGGACCAGCTACAACGCTTCCCTCGGCCGTCCGCTCCTCAACACTGAGAAGTTTCTGGCTCCGAAAAAAGCTTCGCCGCCCGAAGATCCCGCCGCGCCCCGCGACCCCGAACTCGACGAATCCCCCGATCCAACTCCCACCTTGCCCGGTCTCGACTCGCGGCGGTAAAGTAGTCAACCGCGTTCCAACTCTGAGCGAAGGTGTATGACTATGCCCAAACCCAAAGCTCCGAAGAAATCCGCAATAAGAAAGCAAGCAACCGATCCCGCAGGCGCCCGCGTCGGTTTGCCCCACGTGCCACCCACGTATGGACTAAAACCTCGGCAGCAGTACCTGCCCTTCAGCCACGCCGAAGATCGGCTCATGAAGTCGCGCAACTACTGGATCTGTACCTCGCGCCCCGACGGCCGCCCGCACTCCATCCCCGTCTGGGGCTTCTGGATCGACGGCGCCCTCTACTTCGGCACCGCCCGCTCTTCGCGCAAGGCCCGCAACCTGGCTCAGAACGCCGCCGTGTCCATCCATCTGGACTCCGGCGATGATGTAGTCATCCTTGAAGGCACCGCCGTCGAGGTAGACCTCACCGACAAGTCGACATTCCAGAAGTTGGACGCCGCTTCCCGCGCCAAGTACAAGATGCCGCTGATGGTCATGCCTGAGATTGTGCTCTATTCCGTCCGTCCGCGCGTGGTACTGGCCTGGACCGAAAAAGATTTCCCCAACAACGCCACCCGCTGGGAATTCGATACCGCCGGCGCCTGAACGGACACGGCTGCCCGCACACAGACCCATACACCTTCGATTCACCATCCAACGCTTCGCCCGTGTTGTTTGTCCCTTGACATCCTGCGGGCTGGACAGGTAGCATTTCCGGATACCGACCGGTCGGTCGGTATGGCAACATAGAGGCCAACTTTCCCCAACAAGCAAGGGTTTCCTTCCTCCCCTTGTGATCGAGAGGAGCACGCTGGTGGTTACTATTTTTTACGAACGCGACGCCAAGCCCGAGGCCCTGAAGGGCAAGACCATCGCCATCCTGGGCTATGGCAGCCAGGGACACGCGCAGGCGCAGAATCTCCGCGACAGCGGACACAAGGTGATCATCGGACTCGCCCCGAACCGGCCAAGCGCGCAACAGGCGCGGGCCGACGGCATGGTCGTAGTGGCGCCCGACGAGGCCGCCAAGCGCGCCGACTGGATCCACGTGCTCACTCCGGACGAGACCCAGGCGGACGTGTATGACCAGTTCATCAAGCCCTATCTGCATCCCGGAAAAGTTCTCGGCTTCTCCCACGGCTTCAGCATTCATTTCAAGACCATCGTCCCGCCCACGGACGTCGATGTGGTGATGATCGCTCCCAAGAGTCCCGGACACCTGGTGCGGCGCGTGTACAGCGAAGGGCGCGGAGTGCCGTCGCTGATCGCGATCCAACAGGATGCCAGCGGTCACGCGCATGAACTCGCGCTGGCTTATGCGCACGGCATCGGCTCAACCCGTGCGGGCGTACTGCAGACGACTTTCAAGGAAGAAACCGAGAGCGACTTGTTCGGCGAGCAGGCCGTACTCTGTGGCGGGCTGACGTCGCTGATCAAGAAGGGTTTCGAAACGCTGGTCGAGGCCGGCTACGCGCCGGAGATTGCCTACTTCGAGTGCCTGCACGAGGTGAAGCTGATCGTGGATCTGATCTACGAAGGCGGCCTGAGCCGCATGCGCCATTCCATTTCGAATACGGCGGAATACGGCGATCTGACGCGCGGAGAACAGGTTGTGGGCGATGCCACGCGCGCCGCCATGAAGAAGACCCTGGCCGACATTCAGAGTGGCGAGTTCGCGCGCGAATGGATTGCGGAAAACAAGAGCGGTGGCGCCAAGTTCAACGCTCTGCGCGAAAAAGAAAAACAACATCCCATCGAGATCGTGGGCGCCGAACTGCGCGCCATGATGAGCTGGCTGCCCAAGGAAGGCAAGAAGCCGGCAGATGCACCCAAGGACTCCACCAAGAAGGTGGTGAATGCTTAAGGGAGCCGACATCGTTCTGCAGTGCCTGCGCGCCGAAGGGGTAGACCTGGTGTTTGGGTATCCCGGCGGCGCGATCATGCCGCTGTACGACGCGCTTGAGGGCAGCGGTGTGCGCCACATCCTCACGCGGCACGAGCAAGGCGCTGTGTTCGCGGCGGAGGGCTATGCGCGAGTCACGGGCGAGGTTGGCGTCGCGATGGCGACCAGCGGGCCCGGCGCGACGAATCTGGTCACGGGCATCGCCGACGCGAAAATGGATTCGGTTCCCCTGGTCTGCATCACCGGCCAGGTGCGCAGTACCCTGATCGGAACCGATGCGTTTCAGGAGACCGACGTTTTTGGGGTGACGCTCTCGCTCACCAAGTGGAGCCGTCTGGTTCGCACGATTGACGAAATCCCTGAGGCAATCGCTGAGGGATTCTACTGGGCTCGCAGCGGACGGCCCGGGCCGGTGGTGATCGATATCCCCACCGACCTGCTGAAGGCGAAGAAAGAGTTTTCCGGTCCGGTGAAGTTCACCCCGCACGCGCGCCCCGCCGACGCGAAAACCGACGGCGGCTTCACCGACACGATCGTGGCGATGCTGCAACGGTCTTCGAAGCCCGTCGCTCTGGTGGGCGCGGGAGCGAAGTTATCGGGAGCAATCCCGGAGTTGCGCCGCTTGCTCGACGATCTGAATATTCCGACATTTGCCACCGTCCATGGATTGGGCGCGGTTCCCCCGCAGGCGCCGTATTACCTGGGCATGGTTGGCATGCACGGAACCCGCGCCGCGAATATGGCGCTGCATGAGACGGATCTGCTGCTGGTATTTGGCGCGCGTCTCGATGACCGCGTGACGGGTGAACCGACGCGGTTTGCACCCCATGCCAAGATCGTTCACTTTGAAATTGACCCGGCGCAACTCGACCGCGTGCGTCCCTGCGATCTTCCCGTGATCGGAAATCTGGCGGATACGATTCCGGCATTCCAGTCGGAATGGCGGCGTCATTCCCTCCCCGACTTCAGCCAATGGCGCGCGGTCGCATGCGGAGCCGAGCGGGCAGAACTGGATCCGCGCGGACTTGCCCAGCCGACGATTCGCTTTCTCGACGAACTTTTCAGCCGGCTGCCGCAGGACAACGTGGTTCTGGCGGATGTGGGTCAGCACCAGATGTGGGCGGCGCAGCGTTACCGGTCTTCGTCACCGCGGGGATTCATCACCTCGGGCGGACTCGGAGCCATGGGTTTCGCTCTGCCGGCTGCGGTAGGCGTCCAACTCGCGAAGCCTGCCACTTGCGTGCTTTGTGTCTCCGGCGACGGCGGATTTCAGATGAATATCCAGGAACTGGCCACGGTTCACCGGCTCGGCCTGCCCGTCAAGATGGTTATCATCGACAACAAATATCTCGGCATGGTGCGGCAGTGGCAGCAGCTGTTTTATCAGCGCAACTACGCAGAGACCGACCTGAGCGACAATCCGGACTTCGTGGAGATCGCCAAGGCCTACAAGATTCACAGCTTCCGGCTGAACGAGGACGCCATGCGCGAGTTTCCGGTGTCGAGCGCGACCGGAGATCAGATCGACAGATTTCTACGCTCGCCGGAGCCGGAGTTGCTGGTGTTTGATTGCGCTCCGGAGGCCAACGTTTTTCCGATGGTTCCGGCAGGCGCGGCGCTTTCGGAGATGTTGCTGGAAGAAGAACCGACGCGATAGTACGGGCAAGGGCGGGCAAGATGCCCGCCGGACAGCCGGCGAGACGCCGGCGCTACAGGGGAGCAGGCACATGCAGACTTTCCACATTCGCTATCGCAATACGCAGGGGACGTTGATGCGCATTTTGAACGCGGCCTCGCGCCGTGCGCTCGATCTGCCTTTGGTGCGGGCCGAACCAGCCGACGACGATCATCAGGTTACGCTGGCGCTCGACGTGAACCAGAAACAAGTCGGTCAGCTCTATCGCGAATGGTACGGAATCGCGGATGTCATCAAGGTCAGCTCCGGCGCGGCGCATACGGCAGCGTGGTCGTCGCCACATCCTCCGGCGGGCGTGCCGATTGAAGAGTCGCGCGCCGCGGCCCGGGCGTAGGTTTGAGTTTGGATTAGCTGGGCAAGCATGACGGCTCCTGGGCAGCGTCATGCACCTTGGGGAGCCTGCTGCCAAGCAGGTTCCCCGTTTTTGTCCGGGGCGCAAAAAGCATGCACCACGAAGGACACAAAGGCACACAAGGGAAAACCGAGAGGAAGAATACCTTCGTGTAACTTCGAGTCCTTCGTGGTTTATTGCTTTCTCGTTTTCCATCCGAACCGTGAGTTGTGTAATCTTTCACTATGGATCTCAAGCACATTAGCCGCGGAATCACCGAAGGGCGCGACCGGGCCGGCGCGCGCTCCATGTTCAAGGCCATTGGATTCACCGATGCCGACCTCAGCCGTCCCCTGATCGGCGTGGCCAATACCTGGATCGAAACCATGCCCTGCAACTTTCATTTGCGCCGGTTGTCGGCCAAGGTGAAGGAAGGCATCCGCGAGGCGGGCGGCACGCCGATGGAGTTCAACACCATCGCGATCTCTGACGGCGAGACGATGGGCACCGAAGGAATGCGGGCTTCGCTGGTGAGCCGCGAACTGATTGCGGACTCAATCGAGCTCGTCTGTCGCGGCCAGATGTTTGACGCGGTCGTTTGCGTGGTGGGCTGCGACAAGACGATTCCGGCAGCTGCCATGGCGCTGGCGCGCATGAACCTGCCGGGCATGGTGCTCTATGGCGGGACGATTGCGCCAGGCACGTATCGTGGAAAAGACGTGACGATTCAGGACGTTTACGAGGCGATCGGCGCGAACGTTGCGGGAAAGGTCAGTGACAAAGAACTGCGCGAACTGGAAGATGCGGCATGTCCGGGCGCGGGCGCGTGCGGCGGGCAATACACGGCGAACACGATGTCGACGGTGATGGAGATGATCGGATTGTCGCCGATGGGGTTCAACAGCGTACCGGCGATGGATCCGCAGAAAGACGAGATCTCATTCGCCTGCGGCAAGGTCGTGCTGAACGTGCTGCGAAACGGAATTATGCCTCGCGACATTCTGACGCGGGAGGCTTTCGAAAATGCCATCGCGTCGGTCGCGGCGACTGGCGGATCGACCAACGCGGTTCTGCACCTGCTGGCCATCGCGCGCGAAGCGGGTGTCGAGCTTGAGATTGACGACTTTCAGACGGTGAGTGCTCGAACGCCATTGCTCGCCGATCTCAAGCCTTCGGGGCGCTTTGTAGCCTCAGACATGCATCGCGCGGGCGGCATACGGCTGCTGGCAAGGCGACTGCTGAACGGCAAGCATCTGCATCCATCGGCGAAGACCGTTACGGGCCTCACCATCGGCGCCGAAACCGAGAGCGCTGTCGAGACGCCGGGACAGGAAGTGATCGTTCCGTTGGACCGGCCTCTGAAGGCGACTGGCGGTCTCGTGATCCTCAAGGGAAATCTTGCGCCGGAGGGTTGTGTGGCCAAGATCAGCGGACATGAGCGGCTGGAGCATCGCGGTCCGGCGCGCGTGTTCGAATCAGAGGAAGACGCGATGGCGGCGGTCACCGCGAAGAAGATTCAAGCTGGAGATGTCGTGGTGATCCGCAACGAAGGGCCGAAGGGTGGTCCTGGAATGCGCGAGATGCTGGGCGTGACTGCCGCGATTGTGGGCGAGGGACTCGGCGGCTCGGTGGCGCTGTTAACCGATGGACGCTTCAGCGGCGCGACTCGCGGGCTGATGGCGGGACACGTTTCTCCAGAGGCGGCGCTTGGAGGTCCCATTGCTGGCGTGCGCGATGGAGACATAGTTCGCTTCGATGTCGGCCAACGCGTGCTGGAAGTCGAGGTCAGCGACGAAGTATTACGCCAGCGGATGGCGCAATGGAAGGCGCCGCAGCCGCGCTATCCGACGGGCGTATTCGCAAAATATGCGGCGCTGGTTTCGTCGGCGTCGCAGGGAGCGATCACGCGACCGCGCTGAAGCTCTCCACTGTGAAAATCTCCTGAAAAAATTCTTGGATGAGCGCTCTTAGCGGGCGCTCGCAAGCGAGTTTCATTCCGGGAAATCTCGGGTTGGTGCCCCCTCCCCCTACCCTCTGAACACCTTGACTGGCGCGGGGTTTGCAGAATGTGTCTGCAAAATCTTGAGCCTCAAGGGGTTAGAGGTCAAAATCTTGAAAACAAAGCACTTGGCGGGCCCGTTACGGGCTCACCCACGGCTACGCCGACGCCCATAATGCGCCAGTCCAGATGACCGGGGCAAGGTTGGATGTCACACGATTGGAAGGCCAGGCTGTGGATTCCTACTCACTTCCTCAGCAAGGTAGCTCACCACAGAGGCACGGAGCCACAGAGAAAACCAATTCCTTAATTTTGTTCTTCTCCGTGACTCCGTGCCTCCGTGGTGATAAGACTCATTTGCCGTGTGGCACACTAGCGTTATGCATCGGCTTCAGCTTGGCGACTTCGAACTCAGCGTTTATTCTGACGGGACCTACCCGCTCGACGGCGGCGCGTTTTTTGGCGTCGTGCCCAAAGTGATGTGGTCGCGCAAGCTCGTGGCTGACGAGAAGAATTACGTTACCGCCGGACTCAACTCGCTGCTCATCCGCACCGGCAAACAGACTGTACTGGTTGAAACCGGGATGGGCAACAAGCTCTCGTCGCGCATGGCGAAATTTTACGGGCAGCCGGCGCAGTTGCTCGACAGTCTCGCGGCGGGTGGCGTCGCGCCCGAGGACATCGACATCGTCATCAACTCGCACCTGCATTTTGATCATTGCGGATGGAATACGGTGCGCGGCCAGAATGGCAAGTTCGTGGCGACGTTTCCGCGCGCCAAGTACTACGCGCCGGAAGGCGAATGGCAATATGCGCGCCATCCCAGCGAACGCGACTCCATCAGCTACATCTCCGAGAACTACGATCCGCTGGTCGAAAGCGGACAGATGACGCTGCTCAAGGGCGGCGAAGAAATTGTCCCGGGCATTTCGGTGAGAACTTTTCCCGGGCACACGGCGCACATGCAGGCGATCGTTATTCGGGGAAGTCAAAATCCCCACCCTCTCGCAGAAGACGCGAGAAGGGTGGGGCACCCACCGGATTTCTCTCACGTTCCAACAGCGTGTTACATTTCCGACCTGATGCCGACGACGGCGCACATTGACATCACCTGGGGTATGGGCTTCGATCTGTATCCGCTGCAGACGATCGAGAGCAAGAAGCAGTATTATGCGGAAGCGGTGCCCGAGAGGTGGCTGACGGTTTTCACGCACGATCCGAAGACGCCGTGGGCGTACGTGGAAAAGGATGAGCTAGGAAAGATGGTGGCGAAGGGAGTGTGAATCGAAATGTCCAGGAAAAACGTTGCTGAGCTTGGTCGAATATTCGTGGCTGCACGCTGGTGCCTCGCGGGCCTGATGGTGGCTCTGTGTTTCGCGGCACAAGCCCAGCAGGACAAGAGCGCGCCCGCAAAGGCATCTTTGACGGGCCGCTACGAAGGCACCGCGAAGAACAAAGCGGAAGAAGTCATCACGGTGAGCATCGATCTGACCGAGAAGGAAGGCGCCCTCTCCGGCACAATCAATTCGTCGCATGGGGACTTTCCCATCACTGGCGGTTCCCATCAGGGGGAAACGGTCACGATTGAGTTTGATGCCGGCGGGCCAGGCACCATTTCCGCACGCCTCACGGACGACAGGTTAGTCGGAACGTGGAGCGCGGGAGAGGATGGCGGGCCGCTGGACGTTAAGAAAGTTGCGGCGCAAGAGGGCGGGCCCAAAGGCAAGTCCTAGACGTGTTGCGGGAGATATTTCAGCGGATTCAGTGGGCTGGGTAGGCGCGCCTAGATTATCTGCTTTTCGTGTTGCCCGATCATTCGGGAATTGCGCCCGCAGTTTCGCGGGCGAGGGCGCCCGCGCCACATAACCTGGCTTCGAAGAATTCTTCCACGCGAGCCAGGATTTCTGGGGCGCTCTTTGATTCGTAGATTGCCTTGCGCAGCCCTGCGGCGCCGGGGACGCCGTGGGTGAACCAGCTTGCGAACTGCTTCATCTTGCCGACGGCGTCGGGGAGTTCTTCTTCGATCAGCATCTGGAAGTAGGTGCGGATCATCTGGTAGCGGTCGGCTTCGCTGGGGTGGTCGTAGAGCTGGGCAGTGGACCCAGCTTCCGGCAATGTCCATGTGGGGACAGCCGCCCTCGGCTGTCCTTCGGGCCGGAGGCCCGATGCCTGTCCATCTAGGTGGCTGCCGACATCAAAACCAGTCGAGCTTTGCTCGACCGGACAGCCGGGGGCGGCTGTCCCCACATAAGCATTGGTAATTCCTGCGCAGTATTGTTCGATCTGGCGGAAGATCCAGGGGTTGGACGGGGCGGTGCGGCCGATCATAACGGCGTCGCAGCCGGTTTGCGTGACCATGGCACAAGCATCTTCGGGGGTGCGAATGTCGCCGTTGCCGATGACGGGAATCTTCACGGCATCTTTTACGGCCGCGATCCACTCCCAGCGGGCGGCGCCGCTATAACCCATCTCACGGGTGCGGGCATGCAGCGCTACTGCCGCCAGGCCGCAACTCTCCGCCATGCGGGCCAGCTCCACGCAAACGATCTCCTCGTCGTTCCATCCGGCTCGGAATTTCACGGTGAAGGGAATCTTCACCGCCGCACGCACGGCTTCGAAGATTTTGCCGATGGCCGGGAGATCGCGCAGCAGGCCGGAGCCTCCGTTGCACTTGACGACCTTTTTTGCGGGGCATCCCAGGTTGAGGTCGACCAGGTCGAAACCCAGGTCCTCGACTATGCTCGCTGCCTCGGCCATCACGCGCGGATCGCTGCCGAAAAGCTGCGCTGAAATCGGGTGCTCGTCTTCGTAAAAGTGGAGATAGCGCTTGGCCTTCTGGTCCTTCTTACGGAGCACGCCGTCGGCTGAAGTGAACTCAGTCATGAGTAGGCCGCATCCGCCGAGGTTGCGAATGAAGCGGCGAAAGACCGTGTCGGTGACGCCCGCCATGGGGGCGAGGACGGTCGCGGGGCAGATGGTGACGCTGCCGATGGAAAGGCGGGCGGGGACGGGCTTCAGGCACGCGGGCTTGCGGACAGGTGGTGCAGTCAGTTCGCGGGCGGGGGCGCCCGCGCCACATGGGCTGTTCGAGTTGTCCCAGAACTTCTTCATGTCCGTTAGAAGGCGTACCTCAGCGGCTAAAGCCGGGTGAATGGGTTGCCCTTTACGGCACGACTGAAGTCGTGCCCTTCCCATTCGCGGCGCTTACGGCTACGACTGAAGTCGTGCCCTTCCCAGTCGTGCCGCTTCACACCGTTTGGCAATGGGTACGGCCTTCGGCCTGGCCGTCTCAGAGCCAGGCGTGATATCTATTTCATTCTATTCGACGGACCAAACAAAAGCCCCCGCTGGAGCGAGGGCTGAGTTTCTGGATCGATCCGCGCGAATCCGTGAAAATCCGTGACGAAAGCTACTTCGCCGGAGTCGCGGGTGCGGCTGCGTCTTTCTTGGCGTACTTGCGGCGGAAGCGCTCCACGCGGCCGGCGGTATCCATCAGCTTCTGCTTGCCGGTGAAGAACGGATGGCACGCAGAGCAGATTTCTACGCCGATGTCGCCCTTGTGGGTGGACCGGGTCACAAATGCGTTGCCGCACGCACAATGCACGCGCACTTCGTTGTATGCGGGATGAATGGCTGCTTTCATAATAGTTCTACCCCTGCTGTCCTCAACTCGATTCGAATCATTAGATTCTACAGGATGCTCGCAGGATTCGGCAAAACTCGGAAAGCTCTCAGCTGTCAGCTCTCAGCAAAGCACACCGAATCAGATGCTTCCGGGCTGATAGCTGATAGCTGACAGCTTCTTTCAGAATCGAAACAAATAGCTGACCTTCACGAAAAACTGGCGGCTGTCGTTGATGTAGCCCTTCGCCGTGGGGAACACGCCGACGCCCGGCTGAACGTTCAGGTTCTGCAGGTCGCTGTTGTAGCCGACGTAGATCGCGGTGCCGGGATGCACCAGGTAGGTGATGAGGAAGTCGGCGTTGAACTTCCTTGAGGTTGGCAGGTAGGTGTACGGAGATCCAACGCCCGGGGTTCCGGCCAGCAGCGCGTTGTACTGCAGGATCACGCGCGCTGAGAGTTTGGGCGTGAACTGCCAGTTCCACTTGCTGCGCAGGATGTGATCGTTGAAGATGCTCCGGCTGGCGCCGGGAAATTGCGACTGCACGAGCGAATGCGTACTTTCGGTGGCCCGCAGGCGCTCGAACAGATACGTGTTCTCAATCTTGAGCGGCTTCATCGGCCGCAGCGTCAGGCTGGCTGAGGCGGTATCTTCCCGCGCCAGGAACGGCTGGTTGTACGGTGTTGAAGTCGCCCCAGACGCAGGCGGCAGAGCCACAAAATTCGGCCCATCTCCCCAGGAATAGACTGCAGCTATCGTTGCCTTCTTGAAATAGCTGGTAAAGAATGACGCTCCACTGCTGTGTTCGTGATAATCCTGGTTGCCCAGGCTGGTGGGCGAACAGAAGAGGGAATAACCGTAGAAACAAAAATCCTGCGGACGCAGGCGCTCGCGCAGTTCCTCGTACGGTCGCAGAGTGATGACCGTCTGACCTCGTCCTTGAATGGCAAAGTAGGAAACGTAGTCGGTGTCGAGGCGCAGGCCGGTGTGGTCGAAGTCGTAACGAGCGATGACCGACGGGCCCCAGTCCACGATCCAGCCTTTCTTGGGACGAAAGCGGTAGTGGGCCTCCTGCGTGGTCTCGCGAATGTCGACGCGATTGATGAATCCGGGAACCGAGACGAAGCCGGGGCTGATGTCGTTGTAGATTCCGTCGTAGGTGAAATGCAGGCCGTCACGCCGCAGTTCGAGCCGGTCGGCGGGTCCGGCGTAGTAATTGTTGTTGCCGCGATTGCCGGAGCTGAAAGGGTAAAGGTTGGCCTCGCAGTCCAGGCTCAGGTTGCTCGAACTGGCGACGGCCTGGCCGTCGAGTGTCCAGTTGGGATTGAATTTCAGGTGGGTGTCGACGCCGCCGATGCGGTTGAATTCCCCGGTCGTGGGACACTCCCAGTCGGTGTAGAGGGCGCCCACGCTCGACTGGCCGAAGATGTCGCGGCTCACGCGCGCGATGGTGAAATAGGAGCGGATGCCGGAGAATTGAGTTTGGTCGGGCACGGCGAGGCCGGGGCTGCGATCGTCGGCCGCCATCAGGCCCACGGAGTACGGGCCGTCTTTTCCCGTGAGGCGGATTCCGGCCGAGGGATCGCCGATGCTGCGCGTGAAAAACAAGTCGAGCGGTGTACGGAAGAAATCTTCGTTTTCCAGAAAGAACGGGCGCTTTTCCGGAAAATACACGGCATAGCGCTGGTTGACCGTGATCTGCGGGTCTTCGGACTCGACCTGGCTGAAGTCCGGGTTCGCGGTCATGTCGACGACGAAGCGGTCGTGGATGACGAACTTCGCATCCATGCCGGGCTGGCCCTGGGCCGTGGCCTTCTGAAAGTAGGGATTCCGGAAGTCGCGAGTGTCGAGAGCGCGGAAGCCGCGCATCACGCCATAGGGAATCAGTTCAATACTGTGGCCGGGAGAGATTCCTTCGAGCCCATACAAGGTCGCCGCCTGACCGAGGCGGCCCTCGATTTTGTAGGAAACGTGGGGCCAGAAGGAATCTTCGGTCTTGCGCGTGATGCCGCGATACAAAATGATTCCCCAGTCCTGCTGTTTGGCCGCCGGAAAGCGCAGGCTCTTGAAGGGAATCGCCATCCATACGACGAAACCGCTCGCGGTGACCTTGCCGCGCGAATCCCACACGGTATCGAACGAAGTATCGAAATGGCCGGCGGTCTGCTCCTCGCGCGAAGCCTCGGTCCAGATGGCGTCCCATTGCACGCCGAGCGGCGTGGTCTGAAAGGCGTAGGCGCGGCGGCGGTCGTGGAACGTATCGAGGATGATCTCGACCTGATCGTCGTCGAAGATGTCTTCGCGGCGCGACATGCGGGCGCGCACTCTCCTGGAATCGTCGAAGCAGACGAACACTACGTAGAGATTCTTCTGGTCGTAGCCCAGGTAAGCGTCGGTGGGCTCGGAAACACTTTCTCCGTCGTGCGGATTGCGCTGGGAGAAGCCGGTGACCTTCGCCATTTGCAGCGCAATTTCTCCCTGCGGCTTCATGCTGAGGAAGTCTTCCAACGCGGGAGGCCGCTGCAACCGCGGGATGGTCAGGGCAGGAGGCGCGAGGGCGGGTTTCGGCGCAGGTTGTACTTCTGGATTCTTAATCGGCGGTTCCGGCAACTGCGCCGAGGGAGAAGGATACTGGGGTGACGGCTCGGGTTTTTGGCCGGGAATTACGGGGGGCGTCGGCTGAGTTGCCGGAGGATTTTGCGATGTGGACTGCGGATCCTGCAAGGTGGAAGTCGACTGGAGTGAACTGGAGGCTTGTGAATTCTTTTCCGAATCCTGAAACAGTGCAGATCGCCAGGAGGGTGAAGCAGGCAGTTCTGTGGCAAACAGAACGAATAGGGAGACGACTGCTAGTTTGGCGCGAAACTGGGCCGACCGCCGCAGCACTCGAGACAAGCGCAAAAGTCCCCGATCCTCCCCGCCCCCAACGGGGGAATTGAGCAAGATACACCATTCGCACCCGGACAAAACAGCAAAATAATGTTTGTGAGGTTAGCCGAACAGAATACCATTTCCAAATGTCACGACCGGCGTGGGTTCTCAGCCCGGCGTATCAGTACTGAAACAGGTAGGAAATCTTCACAAAGATCTGACGGCCGTCGTTGAGGAAATGACCAGGAGCGCGGGCGAGGTTGCCGAACGGATCCACCGTGGGTGGACTGGGAAGGTTCTGCAGGTCGCTGTTGTATCCCACATAGACCGCCGTTCCGGGATGCACGAAATAGGTCAGAAGGACATCGGCGTTGAATTGCTTCGCGGGCGGCAACGAACTCAGGGCGTATTGGGGGAAGGCGGCATTGTAGTTGGACAAAACCGCGTTGTACTGCCCAATCACGCGCAGGGACAGTTCGCGGGTGAACTGGTAATTCCATTTCGAGCGCAGGATGTGATTGTTGAACATGCTGGCGTTGGTGTTCACGTCGCGCAGGCGAGTCATCAGATAGGTATTGTCAATGGTCAGTCCCTTGAGCGGCCGCAGCGTCGCCGAGAACTGGATGTCATTGGCCTTGGCCAGGACCGGCGGCCCCACCGACGTGTCGTAGTTCGTCGCCTGCCCCCAATCCACTTGGGCGGAGAGCACTAGCGGCTTGAAGAAGCCATAGTCGAACCAGAATCCCCGCTGGTAGTGCGTGTAGTCCTGGTTCGTAGTCAAGGTGGAGTAGTCGAACGGGCGCAGGCGTTCGTGCCCCACGTTCCCGAAAACTCCGAAGTCGCTCGACCCGCTCAGCATGAAGCGCCAGTTCACGTTGGTGAACCACTCGAGGCGCGTGCCATGATGGTCCCAGTTGTTAATCGCGAAAATGGAAGGTCCGTGCCACTGCAGGGTTTTGCCCTCGCGGCGGAAACGATACATGGCAAACTGGCTCAGGCGGCGAACGTCGGGACGGCGGAAAAATCCGGTATCGGTCTCGAAGCCTGGGGTGGTGTCCTGGTACATCACGTTGTATTCCGTTTTTGTCGAGCTGCGCTCGACATACCAGTCGTAGGTGGGGCCACCCTTGTGCGTCCCGTCGTAAAACCTGGTGTGGCTGTTGAGCGCCTGCACGGTGATCAGCCACTTCGTATTCGGCTTGATCTTGGCATCGAAGCCGCCTACGCGATTGGAGCCCACCAGGCACGGATTGTCCGTACACTGCAGTTCGCCTGGAACCGTGTGCAACTCGCGATCGGTATAGATCAGGCCGATGCTCGACTCCTTCCCGATGTCGTGATTCACCCGCAAGACGCCGAAGTATGCCCTGTGTCCCGCGAGCGGATCGTACGGAGTCACGCTCAACCCGGGCGAGCGGTCGTCGGCGAATAACATGCCCACCGACCACGGGCCGCTTTTGCCCGTCAGCCGCGTGCCGAACTCGGGGTCGCCGATGCGGCGCGTGAATACCAGGTTGACCGGCGTGTTGAAGTAGCTGGAATTCTCCAGGAAGAAGGGACGCTTTTCGGGAAAGAAGACTTCGAAGCGCTGGTTGACCGTGATCTGCGGCTGGTCGGATTCCACCTGCGAAAAATCTGGATTGATCGTGGTATCGAGCACGAACGAGTCTTTCAATACGATCTTTGAATCCAGCCCGGGCCGCACCTCCAGATGCTTGCCTCCAAAATAGGGATTGGTGGGATCGCGGTCATCGAGGTTCCGGAACCCGCGCCCCACCAGGTAAGGAATGAACTGCATGTTGCGCCCCCCGGTGACTTTCTCCAGCCCATCCATTTGGGTAGCCTGCGTGAGAAAGCCCTGCGCGTTGCTGGTGATGTGCGGGTAGAAGGAATATTCGCTGTTGCGCTTGATGTCGCGCTCGAAAAACACGCCCCACTTCTGCACGTCGCCGGGAGGGAAGCGCAGGGACTTGAAGGGAATCTCGAACCAGGCGACGTAGCCGCTCCCGGTCAGCTTGGCCTCCGAATTCCAGACCATGTCGTAGGAGAGATCCGGCTCCTGGCCGTTATCGACCCAGATGCCGTCCTGCTGCACGCCCAGCGGGTTCACGTAGAAAAACAAGCCGTGGTAGTGGTCGTGGAACGTGTCGAGCACGAACCCGAACTGGTCGTCGTCGTTGATCAGCTCGCGGCGCACCAGCCGCGCGCGAATTCTTCCCGGCTCCGAGTCGAAACAGATGCAGACCACATAGAGGTTTTTGTCGGTGTACCCGAGGTAGACTTCCGTCTTCTGCGAGATGGGGGCGCCGTCTTTGGGATCGCGCTGCAGGAATCCGTCTACCTTCAGCATCTTGCCGGCGAAGGCTGGGGAGGGCTGCATCGCGAGAAAGTCGGCCAGACTGGGACGCTGCTCGAGCCGCGGAATATGCAGCGTGGCGAACTTGGCGGGGGCGACGAACGTCGTACTGTTGTCCTTGTTGTCCTTGGCTTGAGTGGGCAGCACCAGTCCGCGTGCCAATAGCAGCACGACTCCCACCCGCACCGCTGTCAGCCAGAATCGCATGCGCCCCAAGCCATGATATCGAGAATTGGACCCGCCGTTAGAGTTAGACGGGGACACAATCGCAACGTTAGTCGGCTTTCTGGAAAGTTCGAGTCCGTAGATTCGCGACATAACTATGGACCGTCATCTTGAGCGAAGCGAAAGACCTATGCACTTGCGCGGTCAATTACATAGGTCCTTCGCTTCGCTCAGGATGACAGGGTGGTTTTATACCTCGAACTTGCGGGACGGCCACTGGAAGGTGTCGAAGGCTGCCGTTGCTTGCATTGGCAGCGGAGGGCTGCGAGCTGACCCTAGAACAACGAACTCTGCCTGCGACTCGGCGTAATCTTGAAATACTCATACGCCAACTGCGTGGCCACACGGCCGCGGGGAGTGCGGTTCAGGAATCCAATCTGCATCAGGAAGGGCTCGTAAATTTCTTCGATCGCGTCCGGTTCTTCGGCCAGGACGGCAGCCAGGGTGTTCACGCCCACTGGACCGCCTTGATATTTTTCGATGATGGTGAGCAGCAGGCGCCGGTCGACTTCGTCGAATCCATACTGATCGACTTCCAGCATCTCGAGCGCCGCTTTCGCCGTGGGCTCGTCAATCTTGCCGGCGCCGCGCACTTGGGCGTAGTCGCGCACACGGCGCAAAAGGCGGTTGGCGATTCTGGGCGTGCCGCGGGAACGTCCGGCAATTTCTTTCGCTCCCGCGTCATTCACCTCAACGCCGATAATCTCCGCCGACCGCTCCACAATGACCTGCAAATCCGCGGGAGTATAAAACTCGAGCCGCAGCACGATGCCGAAGCGCGACCGCAGCGGCGCCGAAATCAGTCCAGCCCGTGTGGTAGCGCCCACGAACGTGAACGGCTTCACATCCAGCGTATGAGTACGCGCCGCCGGCCCCTGCCCAATCATGATGTCGAGCTTGTAATCTTCCAGCGCGGAATAGAGCAACTCTTCCAGCACAGGCTGCAGGCGGTGGATCTCATCGATGAACAGCACCTGCTTGTCCTGCATGTTGGTAATGATCGCAGTCAGGTCGCCCTTGATCTGCAGCAGGGGCGCCGCCGTCGACTGAAAGTGCACGGCCAGCTCGTTGGCGATAATGTTGGCCAGCGTCGTCTTGCCGAGCCCGGGGGGACCGTAGAGCAGCACGTGGTCCATGGCCTCGCCGCGCGAGCGTGCCGCTTCGATCGCCACCGCCAGATTTTCCTTTATTTTTTTCTGCCCGATGAACTCCGCCAGCCGCTGCGGCCGCAGCTTCAGCTCAAATGAGGAATCGTCCTCGACCGGCGCCGCGGAGACCAGGCGCTCGCGATTCTGGTCGAGATTGAGATTGTTTTTCGCGGTAGCCACTGCTTCGGATGGTAGAACGAAATGCGAAGCCGCGCAATTGCCGTCTGCCGGATGGGAATTCACAGAATCTTAATTTCACAGTCACTCCACCGTAACAAATCCCGGCTAGGGTCTCTAATTGACCCGGCTGGATTTCAGTGTCCCGGCACGATTTGAAGATGCCCGGACCCGATTTCCAAGCCAAGGCAATCCTCATCGAGGAAGTTCAGGAGACAACCATGAAGAAGACCACCCTAGCTCTGGGCCTGATGGCCGCACTCACGGGTACCACGATGGCGCAGGAAGGCGCCGTTCCCAAGGGCATCCCGCATCTCGACCACGTTTTCGTCATCATGATGGAAAACCATGGTTACGGAGAGATTCTCCACAACCCGAACGCCCGGTTCATCAACCAGTACGCCAGGAAAGCCAATCTCGCCTCCAATTACTTCGCCGTCGCTCATCCCAGCCTGACCAACTACCTCGAAACGGTGGGGGGATCGAATTTCGGCGTCCTGAGCGACAACTCCCCGGACTGGCACAACGGCAGCTGCGCGACGAATCTCTCGACGGGAATCGCGAACACCGACAACCCGCCGAGCCCCGCCATTTGCCCCATCTCGGGCAGCGGGACTGATGCAGCGACCCCAGCCCTCGACTGCACCAACGAGGTCACCGGACCGCCGTGTGAGATCAACCTTGACGGCAAGACATCCTACCCGGCGGCGACGAATGCGCTCGGAATCACCATTGCCGACCAGCTGGTTGCCGCGGGCAAGAGTTGGAAGACCTACCAGGAAAACATTCCGATGACTGGCCCTGATCTGGTGAACTACAGCGACGGGAACTTCACCAACAATACCGATTTCACGAAGATCAATCCGCAACTGGATCCGCCGCTGACCACCTCCGACATCGTGCAGCTCTACGCCTCCAAGCACAACCCGTTCGTCTATTTCCAGGCGGTGCAGCAGGGGACGAACCCGCTGCTGAGCTACACCCAGATGGCGGGTTTCGACGGCGGACACGGACTATGGGGCGACCTCGCTACCGGCAGGGTGGCGAATTTCTCCTACATCGTGCCCAACCAGTGCAACGACCAGCACGGGCGTGGCAATGGAACCGCCTTCTGCGGCTTCGATCCCACCAGCGACGGCACGCAGGCAGGCCTGAACCC
The DNA here is from genome assembly GCA_017883425.1 of Candidatus Sulfotelmatobacter sp. GTDB lineage: Bacteria > Acidobacteriota > Terriglobia > Terriglobales > Acidobacteriaceae > Sulfotelmatobacter. Next base: position 18,549 of record JADGNP010000039.1, read on the forward strand.
GGCATTAATCATTCTGGGAGACCAGGCAGTCGAGAAAATCGTCAGAGCCATCCACGAATCTCCGGTTTGGCATCGGGGCCACGCCGCGATCGTCGTGGTCTGGGACGAGAACGACTACGCCGTTCAGCCGATCATCAACCAAGTGGTGACGATTGTGGATACCAACTATGGCTTCCACGAGTTGACGAGCGGAGAGTTTTATACCCACTTCTCGCTGCTGCGCTCGATCGAGGGAGGCTTCGGCATCCCTTGTCTGAACCATGCCTGCGACGCGAGCACCAAGGCCATGATCGACCTGTTCGACGAGCAGTAAGCTGAGGTTCTCGTCCCTGGTTGTGTTCTTCTGAACAGAAAACGGCCGCCCTCTCGGGCGGCCGATGTTTTCTTCCTGGTGATGAGCTGACCCTATCTCTGATCGTCCCGGTGAGGCGTGGTGCGCCGGGGCGCGTCGGAGTGCGCGTTGGGAACAGGCTTATCGTTCGCAGAACTGAACTGCGGCTCATCCGCCGCGGCGTCAGTGATGCCGAACTGGTTGGTTTCCATCGACTCGTTGAGCGCGGTGCCCACCGGCGCGGTCGCGGTGGGAAACACGCCGTGTACTTTCTGACCCGGATACGCGGCGGTCATGTAGTCTCCCGCCATCTGTCC
>JADGNP010000040.1 GCA_017883425.1 Candidatus Sulfotelmatobacter sp.
GTCAGCATCAAGATGAATCCGTTGCGCGACCGCTCGACCGAGAAGGCCGCCAACAAGTTCCTGCGCGAGATACGCGACGGCCACTGCGACGATCTGCTGGCCAAGTGGGAGCACGACTACCACAAGAAGTATGCCCACTACATCTGCAAGTCCGAGGCGCAGCACCCGCTGCTCTCGTGGGAGTTGGTGGACTGGGAAGACGCGCCGCCGCTGATCATCCTGCACTATCGCGGCACGCGCCAGAGCAATGCCGACCAGCCGGGAATCGATCAGGATCTCTTCACCGTCACCACTCAGCACAAAGGTGGCGAGTGGGTTGTCACCAAGTACGACGCGAATTACTGAGAGGCAGTTCTCAGCTTTCAGCTTTCAGCTTTACGACGCCATGTATTGGAACTTCCGTTGGTTGTTCGCCTGAACTGACTCTTCCGAATTCTCCTTGTCTTTCTCCGTGCCTCCGTGTCTCCGTGGTAAAACCTTTCTATGCCCGTGCCCTCTGAGCCTCAGCCATCCGCTGCCCGTAATCTCTACGTTTTTGGGATCACCTCTTTTCTGAACGATACGGCTTCGGAGATGGCGTACTGGGTGCTGCCGGCGTTTCTGGTTTCGCTGGGGGCGGGGCCGGCGCAGTTGGGGTTGATCGAGGGCCTGGCCGAGAGCGTCGCGTCGTTTGCCAAGCTGTTCTCGGGATATCTGACGGACCGCCTCGATCGCCGCAAGCCGCTGGTGGTGGCGGGATATTTCGTCGCCAACGCGGTCAAGCCGCTACTCGCGGTGGTCGGCGCGTGGTGGCACATTCTGCTGATCCGATTAGCCGACCGGCTGGCCAAAGGGGTGCGGGGAGCGCCGCGCGATGTGATGGTCGCCGAATCGGTGGGGAAGGAGCGGCTGGGATCGGCCTACGGTCTGATTCAGTCGATGGACTCCGCGGGTGCGATCGCCGGGCCCTTGGCCGCCCTGGTGCTGCTCGCGCGTTACGGTATCCGCAGCGTCTTCTGGGCCGCTGCCATTCCGGGCGTGCTCTGTGTGATGGTGGCTTTGTTCGGCATCCGCGAGACCAGACGCCGGTCATCACAACCCTCAGACCTCAAGCTTGCGAACAAACCTGCCGCTGCCCCGGTGGTATCCATCACCGTGCTGCCGGGTGCGTTCTACATGGTTCTGATCGCGGTGACTCTGTTCTCGCTGGGGAATTCTAGCGATATGTTTCTGGTGATGCGGGCGCAGAACGTGGGCATCCCGGTGGCGCTGGCGCCGCTGTTGGGGCTTGTTTTTAATCTGACGTACACGCTCGGATCCTGGCCTGCAGGATGGTTCAGTGACCATTTCTCGCGGCGCTGGATCGCGGCGGCCGGGTATCTGATTTTTGCGGCGGTTTATTTCGTGTTCGGACGAGCGCCATCCACGCTCGCCATATGGATCACGATGGCAGTTTACGGTTTGTACTACGCCCTGACGCAGCCCGTCCTGAAAGCTCTGGTAGTTGAGACCGTGGGACCGGAGGTCCGTGGGCGGGCGCTGGGCGTATATTTCTTTGTGACCAGCGTAGCCACGCTGGCAGCCAGCCTGATCACGGGAGAGCTATGGAAGCACTATGGCGCGAGTATGCCGTTTTACTTCTCTGCAGGGCTGGCGGGGGTGTCGGCGATGCTGCTCTTGGTCAACTCCAGCCGCACGCGTGAGTCGGTCGCTTGATCGCAGGACGAGGCAGCATTTCAAGCGTCCCTCCGGGGCGCGGTTTCCATTGGCTCATTACCCGGCGTTGAAACGCCGGGCTATTGTCAGGCGTCCTAGCGGACGCTTCGATTCGCGCAGGGTGCCTCTGCGTGTATTCGAGCGGAGGCGCTGTCTCGGCCTTTCCTTCGTGCGGAACCTGGAGGCTAGGGATTTGGCTATGAGCCTCCGAAGAATTTCTGGGACCACGCGTAGCCGAGGTATACCAGAATCTGGGCGCCGATTCCGGCGCAGGTGTCGAGAAGAACGTCCCATAGCGTTCCCGTGCGCGACGGAAGATAGCTCTGGTGCCACTCGTCGAGGCTGGCCACGAGCGCGGTTCCCAGCACTGCGATGGTCGCCCAGCGGAAGGTCCATCGCGCGTTTCTTATAGAGGGCAGAGTTTCGCGCCATGCGCGGAACAGCAGAATGCTGAGCAGGCCGTAGCCGAAGACGTGGCCTCCCTTGCGGAGGTAGAAGTGCCAGTGTTCGAAACGAGAATGGCTGAGACCGAACAGAAAATGCAGCAGGGGATAGAGGAAGCGGCTGGTGTTGTGGGCGGAGAGATAGGTGGTCGATTCAATGGCAATGACGATCAGCCAGAGAATCGCGGCGATCCAAGCCTTTAGAAGATGGTGGCGGTCGGTGCTCAAGCGAATGCACTACCCGCAATTACGAAATCCCCACCCTTCGCAAAAAACGCGAAGAGCCTGCCCTGAGCGTGGCGAAGGGATGGGGCACCCAGCCAGAGTAGCGTCGCCGCGGCGAGGGCGAGACGCCCTCGCGACCGCCGGCAAGATGCCGGCGCTACACGATTACTCGATGGCATAGTTCGGAGCCTCGCGGGTGATCATGACGTCGTGCACGTGGCTCTCGCGGAGGCCGGCGCCACTGATGCGGACGAAGCGCGTCTTCTGCAGCAGTTCGGGAATGGTGGCGCAGCCGCAGTAGCCCATACCCGACTTCAGCCCGCCCACCATCTGGTGGACGATCATCGCCACCGAACCGCGGTAGGGAACGCGTCCCTCAATGCCTTCGGGGACCAGTTTGGCCAGGCGGTTGGAATCGCCATCGGCGGCGGAGACGGCGGCGGAGGAATCGCCCTCGGTGCTCTGGAAGTAGCGCTCGCTGGATCCTTGAGCCATGGCGCCAATCGAGCCCATGCCGCGATACGACTTGAAGGAACGGCCTTGATACAGAATCAACTCGCCCGGACTTTCGTCGGTGCCGGCGAAGAGCGATCCGATCATGACGACACTCGCACCCGCGGCCAGCGCCTTGGTGACGTCGCCGGAATATTTGATGCCGCCGTCGGCGATGATGGGGACGCCGGCGTCCTTGGTGGCGCGGTACGCCTCGGCGATGGCGGTGATCTGCGGCACGCCTGCGCCGGTCACCACACGTGTGGTGCAGATCGAGCCGGGTCCGATGCCGACCTTGATGCCGTCCGCACCGGCGTGGGTCAGTTCACACGCGCCGTCGAACGTCGCCACGTTGCCCGCCAGCAGTTCCAGGTGGGGCAATTTTGATTTCACCAACTTCACCGCGTCGAGCACTTTGGTGGAATGGCCGTGCGCGCTGTCGATGGCCAACACGTCCACTTTGGCTTCGGCCAGTTCCTGCGCGCGTTCCAGGAAATCGCCGGTGGCGCCGATGGCCGCACCTACGCGCAGGCGGCCTTGCGAGTCCTTGGCCGCGTTGGGATATTTCAGCTTCTTCTGAATGTCCTTGACCGTGATCAGGCCCTTGAGGTTGTACTTGTCATCGACCACGAGAAGCTTCTCGACGCGGTGCTCGTGGAGAATCTTTTCGGCGTCTTCGAGCGTGGTTCCCACGGGCACGGTGATGAGGTTCTTCTTGGTCATTACTTTATCGATGGGAATATCGAAGCGGGTTTCAAAGCGCAGGTCGCGGTTGGTGAGAATGCCGACCAGTTTGCCGTGCTCGGTGATGGGGACGCCGGAAATCTTGTATTTGCGCATGACCTCGAGGGCGTCGCTTACTCTGTCGGTGGGCGACATGGTTACCGGATCGACGATCATGCCGCTTTCCGAACGCTTCACCTTGTCGACTTCGTTGGCCTGCTGCTCGATGGTCAGGTTGCGGTGAATAATCCCCAGCCCACCCTGCTGCGCCAGCGCGATCGCCATGTGCGATTCGGTGACGGTGTCCATGGCGGCGCTCACGATCGGGATGTTCAGGCTGATGTTGCGGGTGAGTTGCGTCTGGGTGCTGGCCTGCGCTGGAATTACGTCGGAGCGAGCGGGCAGCAGAAGGACGTCATCGAAAGTAAGAGCCTCAGGAACGGGAAAATGAATCATAAGTTTCTCGGGAACTCTCCCAGCCGTATGGGTGATTCTTCATTCTAGAGAGGGCTGGGGATTGAGGCAAATCGGACCTGCGGGACTGGTGAGTGCAACGCGATGTTACGCCAACTATACGCCCTGTCTGTCCCCGTATTTCCTCCTAAATGAGAAGAGAGAGGCAGTGGGATACCTCCAAGTCGCTCTTAATCGTCACGAGGGCGCGATGCTCACCGGCGAGCCTCAATTCCTCAATTGAAAGACGATTCTTCGTATAAGAAGAGTCGAACCGAAGTCGGAACTCGCCTGACCGAGTAAGAGGGCATGACAAAGCAGACGCTCTGCCCGCTCGTCCAAACCTGGAATTTCTCAAGAAACGCTCGATATAGGCAGGGCATCGATTCAGTGCCTCCCGCAACTGCGACCGGCTAGTCCTCGAGGTCATCCGGGTCGAATGGCGGCGCATCCTTTGGCGCCACTGGACAAGTGCGCTGTGACAAGACCAACGGCGGCAGTGGCGTCTGCGAATAGTTGAATGCATCCTGGAAGTCATTCGCAATCGTGTCGGCTCCGTGCAGGTTCGGCAACCCGAATGTCTCTTCCATAAATCTCAGCACGCCCGCAAACTCCACTTGCGTGTGATACACGCCCTGAATTGCCCATGGGCTGATGATCAGCATGGGCACTCGAATGCCCAACCCGAACTGATCACGGAATGGAGGTGCGACGTGATCGTAAAATCCACCAAAGTCATCCCAGGTCAAAAAGATCACAGTGTTGTTCCATTGTTCCTGTGGTCCCTGCATGATGGCGTTGATCTGCTGCACCGTCCAGTTTTCGCCCACGCAGGCGCTGTCGCGCGGATGATCGGTGTCAACGCTCGGCGGGGTAACCCAGCTCAGTGCGGGCAAATTCCCCGCCAATGCGTCTGGGATGAAAGTTGATTCGCTAACGACCTTCGTCGTCCAATCGGTGCCATCAAAAACTCCGCTGAAGCTGCGATACGGGTTATAGACGTAACCGCTCTCTCCGGTTATAGACGTGTAGGCCTTCCAAGACACTCCCGCGTCATCCGCCAATTCTCCCAGCGTCTTCGCACTGAAACAGGGGAATAAAGAGGACACGACATTATTGCTTTGAATAATCGGGACGTTTGTGCCGGTGATCGCGTCACACCCCCATTGCACTTTCTCCACGCCGTGCGGATTGTCGATCACTGTCTGGGTACTGCCGGAGACCAACTCCAAGTGCGCCGGATAAGTTCCCGACTCAACACCGCTGAAGGCAGCATCCGACAACGCGTAGTTCTGCGCGTACGCCCAGTAGTTTGGAATGTCCGATTGATAGAGCTGGGTCATGCACTGCAGATCTCCATTTTCCGAGCACGTCAACTCCAGGTCAAATCGATCCATGCGTCCACCATCTACGTCGCTATGGCTGTCGGTCCATTCGTGACCCATGTCATGCGCCGGCGGATCCGGTGTATGCCCAAGAGTGATGATCTGGCCGGTGGAGAGTTTGCCGGTTGTAGCCCCGTTCGCTCCCGGATACGTTCCAAAGTATTCGTCGAAGCTGCGGTTCTCCTTGACGATGAAAACAATGTGCTCGATCTTTCCACGGGAAGTATTTTGGGGTAGAACGCGAATAAACGGCGTGAACTTGCTCCAGACCGTTCCATAGCCCGGCGTTTTCTGGTAGGTCGCGACGATGAGAGCGGACCCGGCGCCCTTCATCGTCACCAATCCCGTACTCGACACGGTCGCGATCGACGGTTGTATGCTCGTCCACGCCGCACTGTTGGTTACGTCATCCGCGATTCCTGTCGACTCATACCAATACGCGTGCATCTGCACGTTCTGTGTCTTGTGCAGGACGACTTGCGGCGGAGTGACGACCAGGAATTGCTGTGCTACAGCCGCTTGAGCAACTACCAAGAGAGACAGGAACAACAAAGCAAGCGGATGTTTCATAAAATCTCCTGGCGAGAGTGGATGTCGCTCGGCATGGGCACTTGGAAAAGCGATCCGACGCATGCGGAAATCTCAGAACCGGACGGTTACCTGAATCAATGAGCATCTACCTCTGCCGCTGTATTAGAAAGCGTCGCCGCGACTCAGTTGTGCAACTTGCCGTACACCGACAACATTCCGCCGCATATGGTGGGCGTAATGCTTGTAACCAATGCTGCTGCCGTGCAGTTGACACTGGTTCCGCCGGGCGGACCGGGAGCATAGCCGGGAGTGCCACCCGGCACAAATACGAGACCACCGGCGACCGTGGGAACCGTGAACTTTACTGCGCCCGGACCGGCATTGTGCGTGTCGGTGGAACTTTCCCATAGTTCCTTCAAGATGGGTTGGTTGGGCGGGCCAGGAATTGCATTGTAGGCCACAAGGATCGCGGGCGTTGCCGCCACCGCCGATTGCGACGATTGCTTCCACACTCCGTAACCGGCGGCATCAATGGCCCACAGCACGGCTGTGTTCGGGTTGCGGCCATCCCATGACAGAGTAGGCACAGTACCCGGGTAGGGGTAGGTCTTCGGGACTTGCTCGGGCGCGCCCACTGGGTTGAAATATCCCGTTGCGGTGTTCATCTGAAAAGCGACGATTTGTCCATTCACGCCCGCGACGTACAGATAGTTTTCAGGATGGCTGGAGGTGCCTGCCCAGAACACCTCGGTTCCTCTAATCCCGATATTCGTTCCGTTCACTTCGTTCTTGCCCTGGTTCGAACCCTGAAAGCACTGCGCAATGGATCCGCTGCCGGGAGTGGACGATTCACTGCAGGCGGTGGCAGACGGATTTGAAGCGCTCGTGCAGTTGTACCCGCAGCCATCCAGTCCGCCCATCACGTTTTGCAAAGTTGATCCCGTCTGCGTGCTATAGCAAACGCCGTAGACGACTCCTTCTTTCCCACCCGCAACCAATTCATGGTTCGACCCACACACCGGCGACGGAACTCCAGCCGGAGAAAGTAGCGTGACCCCGCCGGAACCCAAGTCAAAATCGCCGTTCGGCGCATTGACGATTAACTGATTCGCTAGCGGGCATATGTCTGGTCCGTATCCGGTGCAAAGCGTGACCGTGACCGTGTCTTCGTTCAGTTCCGCAAAATCGTTGGGAGTGTAGTAGTCAGCCGCAACCAACCCGGAATTGGTGGTCGCGATCTTGACAACGCTCTCGCCAAACTGTGTCGTGCCGTTCCAGTCCCCATTCCCCACCGCCACATAGACATTTCCAGCGCTGTCCACTGCTGGAGCCGCGCCCGACATCCAGATGGCGCCGTCCTGGCTGGTTTTGCCGCCTTCCGCATCAAATACCCAATTGCTCGCGGCTGCCTGGGAAAAGCGCTGGGTTGCGTAGTTATAGGTGAGTCCAGCCACATACCCACTGTAAGGGGGAGTGTCGCAGAAAGATCCAAAGGCAACGTACAAGTTAGCTCTTCCTGCAGCAGGCTTGAACATAGCCAATCCGGCGCGTTGTTGCTCCTGGATAACCGCGAGGCCGCTAGGGAACACGCCCGACAGGTCATAGGGAGCGCTGGTCCCGTTCAACACCTCGGTGCCGGAGTTGATCTTGATGGCGTGCAGCCGATAGGCATAGCTGAGACTTGCTGTTTGATGTCCTGTGACCACATACATTACAGGAGGATTTACCGAAGTATCGATCACAGGGGTGCCGGTAATGCCGACTTCGGGCACCGTGGAGTTGCACGGGCCGTCAGGACTGGATGGGAGGGCAGTAAATGGAATCGCAAACTCGCCGGGCCGGTTCATGTTGAGCATCCAGCACTGGGTTAGCTTGAATGTGTATCCGGTACTAGTCAGGACATAATTCCACATAAAGGCATATACCGAATTGTTCTGAGTGGCGACCAGAACAATGTTTTGCGTTCCCGGGCAAGCTGACGTAGAAGCCATTGCTACACCGGAAAGATAAAGCGGTTGGGCATAGATCAATCCATCGACGGCCCCGGTGGCTCCGCCAGCTGCTGGTGTCAGAAGACCGAAGTTCGCGCTGCCGTGAGCGGGGAAAAGTGAAGGGCTAAGGATCGACTCTTTGGAATTGACGCCGTCGCGCATCGAGTCGTTGTGATAAGTAGCCACGCACGGGCCGCTAGTGCACGCTCCGGCCTGCGAGTGCGCAATCGTGGTAGCAAGAGTGATCGTGACTACTAGGGCACAGAGTTGGAGACAGAGCAGATGATAGCGGGGTCCCATGCTTCCTCCTGGCGGTCCCAAATTCGACCGGGAACCCGGCCATGCCTGACGGCACGCGAAAATCGGGGCAACAGCATGACGCCGGGCCGCGCAGGTGTCAAGCGAAACCTCGGCTGCCGCGGTTTGTCTTTTTACCCTCGACGGGCGTATATTAGGTAACTGAGAACTGTTGTGTACTACCGGCATTTGGCGAAGCACACCAGTGGGCGCAAGCCCACATTTTAGTTTGGGCCCTTCGGTTGTTGCCGCCATCGCCTGTAAGCTACTGGATACATGGCGCTTGACGTTGATCGTGTGCGGGAAATCGCGGAGCGGGTAGCCACCTCCAGCGGGCTCGAAGTGGTGGAAATCGAGTTCCTGGGCGGAGGCAAGGCGCGCATGCTGCGGGTGTTTCTGGATAAGCCCGCGGCGGGGACGGATCCGCTGGCCGGGGTTACGCACGAAGACTGTGCGAACTTCAGCCGAGAGTTTGGCACGATTCTGGATGTCGAAGACGTCATGCCAGGGTCGTACACGCTGGAAGTTTCGTCGCCGGGGTTGGATCGGAAGTTGATCAAGGCTGCGGACTTCAGCCGTTTCACCGGCAGCCGCTTGAAATTGACGACCCGGCAGCCGGTGGACAATAACCGCCACTTTGAAGGCCGGCTGGAGAGTTTCAAGGACGGCCGCCTGACGCTGGATCTGAGCGTGGCCAGCCACAAGTCGCGGAAGAAGATGGGCGCGGTGGCCGGCGAGAAGATAGAAATTGAGTTCGCCAACGTGGAGAAGGCGAATTTGGTGCCGGAGATTTGAGGCGATTGGGTGATTTGGTAATTGAGTAATTTGGCAATTGAAAACCGGGCCCTACTTGGCGCGTTTCAATTGCCAAATTACAAAATTACCCAATTACCAAATTTGGTTTTCTTATGGCAAGCGAGCTGTACAACACGATCGACGCACTCAGCCGGGAAAAAGGCATTGATCCGCAGATTGTAGTCAGCGCGGTGGAAGACGCCATTGTCATGGCCACGCGCAAGTACTACAAGTCGCAGGAAAATCTGCGGGCCAAACTCGACAAGGAGACCGGCAAGATCAACGCCTTCGCGGTGAAGACCGTGGTGGAGACTCCGGAGCAGGTGGAAGATCCCAACCTGCAGGTCACGCTGGAAGATGCGCGCAAGGTTGATCCCACTCTCGAAGTGGGCGGCGAGCTGCAGATTCCGAAAGTCACCGAAGGCATTCTGGGACGCATCGCGGCGCAGCTGGCGAAGCAGGTAATTTTCCAGAAGGTGCGCGAAGCGGAACGCGATACGGTTTACAACGAGTACATCGGGCGCGTGGCGGAAATCATCAACGCGACGGTGAAGCGCGTCGAAGGCCCCGATGTGATTTTCGATATCGGCAAGGCGGAAGCCCGCATGCCGCGCAAGGAACAATCACGGCTGGAATCGTTTGCCATCGGCGAGCGGGTGCGCGTGGTGATTGCCCGCGTCGAGAGGGCTTCGAAAGGCCCCGGCGTTGTGGTCTCGCGCGCCGCGCCGGAACTGGTGCAGCATTTGTTCCAGACGGAAGTTCCGGAAATCTATGACGGGACGGTCGTGATCCGGGCGATCGCGCGCGAAGCCGGCGAGCGTACCAAGATTGCGGTCATGTCCAAGGACAAGGACGTGGACGCGGTGGGCGCTTGCGTCGGCATGAAGGGCATGCGGGTGCAATCGATCATCCGCGAATTGCGCGGGGAGAAGATTGACATCATCGAGTATCACGAAGACGCCGTGACCTTCGCCGAAAAGGCTCTGCAGCCCGCGAAGGTGAGCCGCGTGACCGTGGTCGACAGCGCGGACAAGCATCTGGAAGTCGTGGTCGATGACAGCCAGCTCTCTCTCGCCATCGGCAAGAAAGGGCAGAACGTCCGCCTGGCCGCGAAGCTGCTCGGCTGGAAGATCGACATCAAGAGCGAGGAAGAGAAGCGCCAGGAAGTCGAGCTGCAGATGGCCGCGATGGCTCCGCAAGCGACGACTCCGCTCGAGAACGTGACCGGCTTGGGCGAAGGGCTGGTCGAGAAGCTGAACGCCGCCGGTGTGACCACCGTCGAAGCTCTCGCCGATATGACGCCGGAACAACTCGAAGCCATCGAGGGCATCGGGCCTAAAACGGTGGAAAAAATCAGCCTCGCGGTGAATAATTACTTTGCGAGCCTGGAGGCGGGCGCCGCCGAGGGCGAAGTCTCAGCCGAGGGCGTCGCCGCTGAAGGTGAAGTTGTAGCCGAAGAGGCTGCGCCGGAAACTGCCGTTGAAGCGGCGGACGGCGAAGTTGCCGCCGAAGAACAGGCGGCAGCTCCTGAGGCGACGGCGGAAGCCGAAGCCGCCCCAGACGAAAACGAAGAGCATGAGCCGAAAGATGGCTCCGCTCCCGAAACAACTGAATAGTCATGGCACGCGCGGACATCTGCGATGGCGTGCGAGTGCAGGACGCTGACTCCGTGAGGCTGCGATGAAGACCTAAGCACAACGCGGAGTACAAGAAAGGCCGGATGAGCAAGGTTCGAATCAACGATCTCGCCAGGGAGCTGGAAGTTAAAAGCAAAGCCATTCTCGATGCGCTACCGCTCGTCGGGGTGACGGAGAAGAAGACCCATTCCAGTTCTCTCGAGGAGCATGAAGCGGAAAAAGTGCGGCTCCACCTCCGCGGCACGTCCGAAGCGCAGACACCGTCTGCCCGGTCCGCGCGTGTACTGCGCGGCGAAGAAGAAATCAAGACCAAGATCGATTTGTCGCATATCTCCCGGCCGGGAGATGTGCTGAAAGCCATCACACAACAGAAAGAAGCAGTGGCGCCTCCGGTGGCGGCCCGACCTGCCGTTGTGCCTCCGGTGGCAAGACCGACGCCGCCTCCCGCTGCTCCTTCAATTCCGGCAGCGAAAGCTCCAGCGCCTGCTGCGCGGCCGGAAGTGGTCGCTCCCGTGGTGGAGAAACCCGCTGCTTCTGTGATTCCAGCCGCGAGTCCAAACGCGACTCCCATCGCGCCGCCGGTTGCGGCAGGGCCGCGTCCCGCGCCGCCGCCAGCCGCGGTGGTTGCGCCGCCTGCGCCGGCAGCGCCTTCGGTTTCGGCATCGGCTGCACCTCAGCCTCCCGTGGCTGCACCGCGTCCGGCTGCGCCTGTGGTGATTGGCCCGCCGCAGCCTCCGGCGCCGCGCATGATTGTTCCGCAGACTGGACCGCGTCCAGTGTACAAAGCTCCGCCGCCGCGGCCGGTCGTTCCCATTGCACAGACAGGTGCGCCTGCAGGGACCATGCGTCCCGCGCCCGGTCGTCCGGTGCCGGGACAGCCCATTTTTCAGCGCCCGCGTCCGCAGGTGCCCGGCGGAGGTCCGCCGCGGCCGTTGCGTCCGGGCGAGCGCCGTCCCATGCATCCCACGCGCACGGCGCCTGCGGGTGCGCGTCCTCTTGGGGTCGGTCCGGGGCTTCCACCTCCAGGACCAGCTCGTCCGGGTGCTCGTCCGGGTGCGCCGGCGCGACGGCCCGGCCAGCGCTATGTTCCGCGTGGCGTAAAAGAAGGCCCAATGAAGGGCTACACGCCACCGCCGCGCATGGTGGTGTCGAATGAGCCGATGCCGATCACGCGCAACATCACCATCACGGAAGGCATCAGCGTTAAGGATCTGGCGGAGAAACTCGACATTCGCGCGAAGGATTTGATCTCCCGCCTGCTCGGTCGCGGCGTCTTTGCCACCATCAACCAGACGCTCGATGCCGAACTGGCGAGCGAAATGGCGCGCTTCTTCGGCGCCGAGACGAACGTGATCACGTTCGAAGAGCAGGCTTCGAAAGACATCGACGCAGCCGCAGGGAGCGGGGAGGAATCCGCCGTCGAGGTCACGCCCCGTCCGCCAGTGGTCACGATCATGGGTCACGTCGACCACGGCAAGACCACGCTGCTCGACTCGATTCGCATCACCAACGTTGCCGGAGGCGAAGCGGGAGGCATCACGCAACACATTGGTGCCTACAAAGTTCGCATTACCGACAAGGAATCTCCGGCCTTCGGGCGCGAGATTGTGTTCCTCGATACGCCGGGTCACGAAGCGTTTACTCGCATGCGAGCCCGCGGCGCGAAAGCCACCGATATCGTGGTGCTCGTCGTGGCCGCCGATGACGGCGTCATGCCGCAGACGGTCGAAGCCATCGATCACGCGCACGCCGCCGAGGTTCCGATCATCGTCGCCGTGAACAAGATCGATAAGCCCGACGCACTGCCCGACCGCGTGAAGAAACAACTGGCCGATCGCGGCCTGGTGCCGGAAGAGTGGGGCGGCAAGACGGTGTTCGTCGACGTTTCGGCGAAGAAGAAAACGAACCTGAACCTGCTGATGGAAATGATCTGCCTGGTTGCCGATCTGGCGGAGCTCAAGGCGACTCCGGAGCGCGCCGCAACCGGCGTGGTTCTCGAAGCGAAACTCGATCGCGGCCGCGGACCTGTGGCCACGGTGCTGGTGCAGAACGGCACGCTCATTGCCGGCGACAACTTTGTGGTGGGCAACGTCTACGGCAAAATCCGCGCCATGTTTGACGATCGTGGGGCAGTGCTGGCATCCGCGCCACCGTCCACGCCGGTTGAAATTCTGGGCATGGAAGGTCTACCGCAGGCCGGGGATCAGTTCGTGGTTGTTGCGGATCGTGACAAGGCCCGGGGCATCTCCGAATACCGCGAGCAGAAAGCCCGAGAAGCCGCGCTGGCCAAGAGTTCGCGCGTCTCGCTGGAAGGATTGGCTGAGCAGATCAAGACCGCCGGCACCAAGGAACTGAACATCATCCTGAAGGGCGATGTGCAGGGCTCGGTGGAAGTGCTCAGCGATCTGCTATCGCGACTTTCGAACGAGAAGGTTCGCCTAAGACTGCTGCGTTCGGGCGTGGGCGCCATCACCGAAACCGACGTGCTGCTGGCCTCGGCGTCGAATGCCATCATCATCGGCTTCAACGTGCGGCCGGAGCGCAAGGCGCAGGAACTGGCCGAGCAGGAAGAAGTCGACATCCGCCTGCACTCGATCATTTACGAACTGCAGGACGAGATCAAGCGCGCCATGACGGGCCTGCTCGAACCGACCATCAAAGAAACGTACCAGGGCCGTGCCGAGGTGCTCGAAACCTTCCGCATCCCGAAAGTGGGAACGGTCGCTGGTTGCCGAGTGCTCGATGGCCTGATCAAGCGCGACTCCGAAGTCCGCCTGCTGCGCGACAACGTGGTCGTGTTCAAGGGCAAGATCGGTTCGCTGCGCCGCTTCAAGGACGACGCCAAAGAAGTCACGAACGGCATGGAGTGCGGCATCTCGATCGCGAACTATGGCGACATAAAAGCCCGCGACGTGATCGAGGCTTTTGCCACGGAGCGGATTGCCGCGGAAGTAATTGCGTAGGAACCGTCGTTGGTCGTTTGTCGTTGGTCGTTCGCCAAGAACCGTGAGCTGGGCGGTTTTGCCAACGACTAACGACCAGCGACCAACGACCGAATGATCGCCTTCCTCACCCTCGAACTCCACATTGAAGCAGCGCAGTCGATCAAGGACAGGCGCCAGGTCGTGCGCAGCTTGAAAGACCGGCTGCGTACGAGCTTCAACGTTTCGGTCGCCGAACTTGATGCGGCTGAACTCTGGAACCGCGCCACTATCGGAGTGGTCAGCATCTCCAGTTCACGCGACTACCTCGATGGCCTGATGAAGAATGTGGAGCGTGCGGCCACCCGCATCGCCAACAACCACGGTGCGGAAATCGCGGATTCGTTCGTGGAATTCCTCTAAATCGTCGTTGGTCATTTGTCGTTAGTCGTTCGCCCGGTGCCGACAGCCGAACGGTGTTGCCCGCGACTAACGACCAACGACTAACGACCGCTTCACCCCTAACACATTGTTACCTCCGTACTTAACCCTCGCCCACCAAAGCACGCGACAATAGCGCAGCCGGATCACACACTTGCACCCGTTTTTCTGTTATTCTCATGCGTTTTACCTGAGGTGCTGGTTGGTGGAGAAGCGCGGGCTGAAATATCATCGCGGGCGGGTCGGCGAGGCTCTGCGCGAGGAGATCGAAACGCTGGTCGAGGGCGAGCTAGCCGATCCGCGGATTGGCCTGGTGAGCGTGACGGCAGTCCATATCGCCGACGATGGCCGGTCGGCGCAGGTTTGGGTGAATGTGGAAGGCGACGATGCGGATGCGGACCAGAGCCTGGAGGGCCTGGAAGCTGCCCGCGAATACATCCGGCATGAACTGGTGGAGCGATTGCACCTGAGACGCGCCCCGGAGTTGTATTTCCGGCTGGACCGCGCGGAACAGGAAAAGGCGCGAGTGGAAGAACTGTTGGCGCGGGCGAAGAAAAGAAGCAAGGCCCGCAAGGAATCCAGTGGAAAAAAGGCCTAGTGGCGTCGAGGATGTGCTCCGGCAGATCGGACAGCACGAACGCTTCGTACTGACGTCGCACGCGCGGCCCGACGGCGATGCGGTCGGATCGGCGCTCGCCTGCTGCCAGATTTTGCGCGCCATGGGTAAGCAGGCCGATGTTGTTCTGCACGATGGCGTCCCCCGCGTCTACCGTTCGCTTCCGTTCGCCGACCAGGTCGTGCAGTCCAGCCACGTCGTGGGCAGTTACGATTCGGCGATCATTCTGGAATGTGACAGCATTCACCGCACCCGGCTCGAAGGTCTGGAAAGCCGATTTCTGATCAGCATCGATCATCATGTCAGCGGACGTCCTTTCGCTCACGTCAACTGGATCGATCCCCACGCGGTGGCCACCGCCGAAATGGTGTTCCGTCTGGCCCGGGAAGCTGGCGTGAAATTCTCTCCCGAGATTGCGACCTGTCTTTACACGGCGCTGATGACCGATACCGGGTCGTTCATGTTTCAAGGCACGAATGAAAATACGTTCGCGCTGGCGCGCGAACTCGTGCTGGCAGGAGCGGAACCGGCGCACTGCGCGCGTGGCATTTATTTCGCTCATTCCGTCGCCAAGATTCGGCTGCTCGGCGAAGCCCTTCGCAGTCTGACGGCGGAAGGCCACCTCGGTTACGCCTGGGTGACGCAGAAGCAGATGGAGCGCTGCGGCGCGATTGAAGAAGACTGCGAAGGATTGGTGAATTACGTTCTCTCCATCGGTGGCGTCGAGGTGGCCGCGTTCTTCCGGGAGTTGCCCGAAGGGCGATACCGCGTCAGCCTGCGCAGCAAAGGGAAACTCGACGTTGCCCACGTGGCCGAGAGCTTCGGCGGCGGAGGCCACGAATGCGCCAGCGGTTGCTCGGTCGACGGCCCACTCGCCGAGGCCGTGCGCCAGGTTCTTTTCCAGCTTCGCCGCGGACCTTCCGTACAATAGAAAAACAATTGCTGATTGATGATTGCTGATTGAAAAACCCAAGCCGCCGGCGCTTTTCAATCAACAATCAACAATCAGCAATCATCAATCCCCCGATGACCAACCGCACCCGCACCGACGTGTTGCTGATCGCTGGCTTCTGTGCGTTTCTGTTCTTCTACGGCATGGGACAGTTCGGGCTGATCGGCGCCGACGAGCCGCGTTACGCGCAGGTGGCGCGCGAGATGCTCGAGCGCCACGATTGGATCACGCCGGTTCTCGGCGGCCATTCGTGGCTTGAGAAGCCTCCTCTGTACTACTGGCAGGCGATGCTGGCGTACTCCATGCTCGGCGTGACTGATGTGGCCGCACGTGTGCCGGCAGCGATTGACGCTACGCTGCTGGTGATTGCCGTGTATCTTTTCTTCCGCCGATTTCGGCGCAGCGTGGAAGCGGATGCGGCGCTCATCACGGCTTCTTGCGCGGGAGTAATCGGTTACGCCCACGCCGCTTCCATGGATATGGCACTCGCCGCGGCTTTCGCGATTGGGATGCTGTCGTGGTGGGCCTGGCGCGAGAGTGGGAAGCGAATCTACCTGGCAACGTTCTATGTCCTCATGGCGCTGGGCATGCTGGCCAAGGGGCCGGTCGCACCCTTTCTGGCGGCGGCCGTTATCGTGCTCTTCGCGCTGGCAGCCCGCGAATTTCGCGTCGTCGTAAGAACGCTGTGGCTGCCGGGCATTCTCTTGTTCTGTGCGATTGCCCTGCCTTGGTACCTCGCCGTGCAGATGCGGAATCCGCAATTCTTTCGCGAATTCCTTCTGCAACACAATCTGGCCCGCTTCTCCAGCGATCTGTATCACCATCGCCAACCGTTCTGGTATTACCTTCCCATCACGGCTGTCGCGCTAATGCCCTGGACGGTGTTCGTGATCGTGGCGTTCGTCGAGTCGGTGCGAACCTGGTGGGCGGAGCGCAAATCAGTTTCACCCGAGCCTGATCTTGAATGGCAGTTCAGCTTGTTTGCCTGCTGCTGGCTGGTCGTGCCGGTTGGTTTCTTTTCACTCTCGCAGTCGAAGCTTCCCGGCTACATCCTTCCCGCAATCCCGGCCGGTGCCGTGCTGTTGGCGGATTATCTGCGCCGGCATCTCGCGCACGAGGAAGAGGAACAGGAATCCGTCTCCAAGGGACTGGCCGTGCTGCACGCGCTCGTGGCCGCAGTGCCGATCGTTCCGTGTGTGCTGATCGCTTATGTCATAACGCAGCACCGGCTGCCTGCGGGCCGGCCCATGTTCTTTGCGCTTGCGATTGCGTTCGTGCTCTGCGCCGCCATCGCGCTGACGCTGGCCAGCCGGTTGCGCCTGCGCATGTTCCGCTTTGTAACCCTGATTCCGGTGGTGCTGTCGGTAGCGGCGTTGCTGAAGTTCGGAGCAACTTCGGTGGATCAGACGCTTTCGGCGCGGCCGCTGGCGGTTGAACTCGCCGGCGTGGAAACGCATCAGCTTCCGCTGGCGGTCTACGGCGTTCCCCGCGAGATGGAGTTCGGGCTCACGTTTTATCGCAACCAGACGATCAGGCGCTACGAGGCAGGAAGAGTTCCGGCGGAGGAACATTTGCTGGTGGCTCCGGCGACCTGGAAGGTGAATGTCGCAAAGGAGACAGTAGGGCGGAAGGTATCGTTCCTCGGCCACTACGCGCCTCAGGATGTGGACTATTACTGGGTCTCGGCCGCGGCACCGAGCGCAATCCACTAACACGTTGCCCATGTAGAGACAGCCGCCTCGGCTGTCCCGCCGAGGCGAAGCCCGGCGGAACCACAACGAACCCGATGAAACCTCTGATCAAGTGTGGTCCGGGCGCCCCCGCCATTTCCGGTACAGGTTGCTAATCGAATACGTGAACCCGGCGAACACATGGCGGTGGGGCCCTCCCGAGGTGAGTCCCGCTTCAACCCCGCCATCAATCACCAGTCGGGGAGTAATTGTGTAAGTCAGGGCCCACAGCGAGGAAGCAAACCCCGCCGTAGCCTGGTTAAGGGACGTGTCGCCGTAGAACTCGCCTGTGAACTGAAGCTTGCCGTGAATCGCGCGTGAAAACGCAAGGTTGAGCTGGTCCGTCTGATCAAAGCCCGGCACATTCTGCCGCCCCATCAGAAAATGCGTAACGTTGAAATCAAAGTGGAGGCCGGCAATGTCCTTGCTCGCCAGAAAGCCGAAGGAGTGATCTACGCGCCCCGTCCCCAGTCCTTTGTCGGCGCTGGCCGAGGGAATCTTGCCGGCGTAGGCGAAGGCCAAGGTCGGCACCCGTTTCGTCTGCTTGTAAATGCGGACCTGAGTCCCGAGCCAATTGTCCCCAAATCCGCGACTAGTGCCGTTGGCATCGGTTTGCGCAAGGAACGACGTGGTGTTCCAGCGCAACTCAACATCGCAAAGCACGGCGAACTTCAGGAGGCCGCCGAGCGAAGTCTGATGAACACCTGGCTGGGGCCACACGCGATCCCAGCCATACTCAATCTCCAGCACGCCATACTGCGTAATGTCCGCGGGATTGGCGACGGTGGGCCGGTTGGGGTTCGCGGCGATAGCGTCCGCATAGCAGCCTGTCTGCTTGCCCATCCATTGCCCCACGGCCGGAGTGCTTGCGGCAAGAGACACGACCAACCACGTGCAGAGTATTCGCGTGAGGCTTGCATGGGCACTGCGTCGCTTCATCTGCGGCACTCAGCGTCTTCCTTGTCGAATCGGCGTAACAGAATTGTTCTCCATCCTAAATATCTCATGGGGCGCGTCTTTGTTGATGTCCCGAGTCATGTTGCTGCAAAATGTTC
The DNA here is from genome assembly GCA_017883425.1 of Candidatus Sulfotelmatobacter sp. GTDB lineage: Bacteria > Acidobacteriota > Terriglobia > Terriglobales > Acidobacteriaceae > Sulfotelmatobacter. The sequence continues at coordinate 18,383 of JADGNP010000040.1, forward strand.
GGTTTCGGACTACGCACTCAGGATGGGATTATTACTGGGTTCGGAGCGGCTACGGCTAAGCCTTAGCGGTACGCAAGCAGTGGAAAGCAGCCCGCGACGGAAGGGAAGTTCTCAGCGTTCTTTGCGGATCCTTAGCGTCCTCGGCGGTTAAAGATTTTGACCGCCAAGGTCGCGGACGGATCGCGAAGTCCGCAAAGGAAGCTAGGATGGGAGCTTGCGTCCTCGCCTGCTACTCCTCTGAATAGGCCAGTTCTTCCAGCCCCGCCCTCGGAGCAGTCCCGGCCAACACGGTGTTGCCGTATTCGAATCCCTTCTCGAAGGCCTTCAGATTGAGTTCGCGAAAACTTGGCGGCACCGAGTCAGCCACGGCCTTGCGCACGGCGTCCGCCGTCAGAAGCTTGGTGACCGCGGTGAAGAATCCCACCATCACGGAATTCAGCACCATGCGTTTGCCGAGTTCTTCGGCGAGGCGGGTGGCCGGAATACTGTAGACCTTGGGATCGCCCTTGAGATCGGACACGCGCACCAGATCTTCTTCCACGAGGAGGAGGCCGCGAGGTTTCAGTTCCGGAGCGAAACGGTTATAGGCCTCCTGCGACATCACGACCATGATGTCGGGCCGGGTCACGTAGGGATACAGCACCGGTTCGTCGGAGAGAATAAGCTGGGCGCTGCATGCGCCGCCGCGCGCTTCCGGGCCGAAGTTCTGTGTCATGGTGGCGAAGCCGTCTTGGTAGATCGACGCCGCTTTGCCCAGCACTATGGCGGAGAGGATG